>NZ_POXP01000001.1:900000-1167507 GCF_003044935.1 Neisseria subflava
CAGGCCTTTGGCGCGTGCTGTGCGGATAAAGGGGCTGTTCAATACTTCGATCATCGCGCCGCGCGTAATCCGCGCAATACTGGACACATAACCGATGGACAGAGTAACAACGGGCAAAATCAGATTCATCAGTGCGCCATCGTTCCAGCCGCCGGCAGGCAGCCATTGCAGTCTGACGGCAAACACCAGCACCAATACCGGCGCCATCACAAAGCTGGGAACGACAATACCGGTCATCGCACCGCTCATCAGCGCATAATCCAGCCAGCTGTTTTGTTTTAAGGCGGCGATAATGCCGATAAACATGCCGAAGATAGCGGCAATCAAAAAGGCGTAGAAGCCAAGTTCTGCCGATACCGGCAGGGATTGGGCAAGCAACTCATTAACGCTGAAATCTTTATATTTGAACGACGGTCCCAAATCCCCCTGCGCCAACTGCTTGAGGTAGTGGAAATATTGGAGGTACATCGGATCATTGAGGTGGTATTTGGCTTCGATGTTGGCCATGACCGCAGGCGGCAGATTGCGTTCGCCTGTGAACGGGCTGCCCGGTGCGAGCCGCATCAGGAAAAACGATACGGTAATCAACACCAGCATGGTCGGGATGGAAGCACATATCCGTTTGATGATGAATTTCAACATAATCAGGCTGTCCTGTCTGAACATACCGGACTCGTGAAAACAAAGCTGACCTGAAGCGGAAATCGGATGAATGGCAGCAGGCGTCTGTAACGTCGCCGCGCCGGTTTCTCTCTCTATTCCGACCGGGTTATTGTTTTTATTCGGAGTCGGGTAAGGTTTTTTAGTTTTTAGATAATTATTGTTATAAGGCCGTCTGAAACTTTGTATCCGCCGTTTCAGACGGCCTTTCACGTTAACGCGCCAAAGGTTCGGTACGTTCAATCAGCCATGCTTTGGCCGCGCCTTCTGTCAAAGGCTCAAGACGGCGGCGCACTTCGGCGTGATATTGGTTCAGCCATTCGATTTCGCTGCCGGTCATCAATTTGGTATCGATCAGGCGCGTATCGATTGGGCAGAGGGTAACGGTTTCAAAATACAGGAATTTGCCGAACTCGGTTTCCTCAGGGTTTTCAACCGGACGGTTGATTACCAAACTTTCGATACGGATACCCCATTTGCCCGGACGGTAAAGACCCGGCTCATTGGAAGTCAGCATACCTGACTTCATCGCGTGATGCGGTTGCGGCACGGCGGCAACGGCAATGCTTTGCGGACCTTCATGCACATTGAGGAAATAGCCCACGCCATGACCTGTACCGTGACCGTAATCGCATTGCGCCTGCCAGAGCGATTTGCGGCAGATGGCATCAATCATCGGGCCTTTGATGTTTTCAGGGAAAATGGTTTCCGCCAGAGAAATATGCGCTTTCAACACCAAAGTGTAATCGCGCTTCATGGCCGCACTCGGATTGCCGACAGGCACCACGCGCGTGATGTCGGTCGTGCCGCCCCAGTATTGGCCGCCGGAGTCAATCAACAGCATACCGTCGCCTTTAATTTTGCTGTTATTTTCCGGTGTCGCGCTGTAATGAGGCAAGGCGGCATTGGCATTGTAGCCGGCGATGGTGTCGAAACTTGGCGAAATAAAGCCGGGACGTTGGCTGCGGTGTTTATAGAGCATGCCGTCGATGTCCAGTTCGCTCAATTCGCCACCGTCTGCCAAGATTTGTTCAAACTCGGCAAAGAAGCCGCACAATGCCGCGCCGTCTTCCGCCATGGTATTGCGGATATGGGCGATGTCGGCATCGGATTTAACCGATTTGAAGAATGTGCTTGGGTGGATGGCTTCAATCAAACGGACGTCTTCAGGCAGGCGGCGCAAAGTGCCGACGGCGGTTTTGTTCGGATCAATCAGCAATGCGCCGTTAACGCCTGCCAAATAGTCCGCCGCTTGCGCATAAGGCAACACTTCAAAACCTGCCGCTTTCAAGGCTTCGGCAGATTCGGCTTTCAGACGGCCTGCATCGGTAAACAATATGGCTTTGTCTTGGCTGATAAACAGATGGGACAAGAACACGGGGTTGAACGGCACATCATCGCCGCGCAGATTGGTAATCCAAGCGATGTCGTCCAAAGAAGAAACCAAATGTGCATCTGCGCCCTGCTCCTTCATGGCCGCACGGATACGGGCCAGTTTTTCGGCCGCCGTTTCGGAAACATAGTCGGGATGGTGAACGTAGATTTCCGGAGTCGGCAATGCAGGACGGTCGTCCCACACTTCGTCCAACAAGGTTTCAGGATATTCGAGGCGGATGTTTTTGGCGGCAAGTGCCTGTTTCAAACCGCGCTCGCCGCTGAGTGCGAACATATCGGCAGGCGCGCCGACGACTGCGCCCTCGGGCAGATTTTGTGCCAACCACTCGGTATAAGGCGCATCAACGCCCATTTTTTTCAGCTCGATGCCGTTTGGAGCAAGCTGTTGGCCGGCCTGTTCCCAATAGCGGCTGTCCGTCCACACGCCTGCTTTATCGGCGGTTACCACCAAAGTGCCGGCTGAACCGGTAAAGCCGGAAAAATCGCGGCGCGCCTGCCAATGCTCGGGCAGGTATTCGGAAAGGTGCGGATCGGCGGAAGGGATGACAAACGCGTCCACGCCATGTTTTTTCATGGCTTCGCGTAAAGCGGACAAACGTTGTTGTACAGATTTCATGTGTTATGTCTCCTATTGTTTCAGACGGCCTCTGTCATCAAGGCCGTCTGAAAACTTATGCTGTCTATAATCAATCTATTTTTTCGGTGCGAACGACCAGCTCTTGACCGTATAGTTCCGCAAAGGGTCTTTGTCGGAATAGCCGATAATATCGGGTTTGACCATACGCACTTCAACCTGATGATACAGCGGAATCAGTGCAGCGTCTTCTTGAAGCTGCTTCTCCGCATCGGCATAGAGCTGGCTGCGCGCTTCCTTGCTGACACCATCTTTCAGCGTATTGTTCATAAATGTATCAAACGCCGCGCTTTTGTAGCGGAATGCATTGTTTGAGTTGTTGGATTTCAAGATATTGAGCATGCCCGCCGGATCGTTAAAATCAGAACACCAGCCGCTGAACGAAACCTTGAAATTGCCTTGCGCGCGCGTATCCAAATAAGTTTTCCATTCCTCGTTGGACAAAGTCGGACGGATAAACGGAATGGCGGCTTTCCACACCGACTGCACGGCAGTAATTTGTTTTTTAGACGCTTCGCTGGTGCTGTACAAGATATCGAACTCAAGCGGATGGTCATCGTTGTAGCCTGCTTCGTTCAACAGTTTGCGTGCGGTTTCGATGCGTTTTTCAGGCGTCCACTCTTTCCACTCCGGATAAACAGGAATCACGCCCTGCATTTGCGGCGGCGTCAATTGGAACGCAGGCGTATCGCCACGGCCGCCCACTTTGACGACGATGTCGCGGCGCGTCAACATATTGAGCGCCTTACGGACGCGCGGATCATTAAACGGCGCTGCTTCGTGGTTCGGCTCCAAATACCAGCTACACAAAGAAGTTGTACGTCTTACTTGGCCGGGAAACTCAATATCCGCCACTTTGACCTGATCGCTGGGAATACCGTAAGTCACATCAATTTCATTGGCGCGATAACGGTTGTACTCGCCGCTGCCTGACAAGAAAATCGCCTTCGGAATGGCTACTTTGTCTTTATCGTAATAATTGGGGTTGCGTTCCATATTGATGTGGCTGTTGACTTTCCAATCCTTTAACAGATAAGCGCCACTGGAAACATAATGACCGGGCTGCGTCCACTTGTTGCCGTATTTTTCGACAGTGGCACGATGAACTGGGAAAGTGAATTGCTGAATCAGCATATCGGGGAAATAAGGCACGGGCGCAATCAGCGTAAATTGCAGGGTCTTCGCGTCCAATGCCTTGACACCCAATGTCTCAGGCTTGGCTTTGCCGTTTAATATATCTTCCGCATTTTCCACTTGGGCATCGACCAAATAGCTGCCGAAAGGTGCGCCGGTAGCCGGATCGGCAAGACGGCGGAAGCTATACACGAAATCTTCGGCAGTAATCGGATCGCCATTACTCCATTTGGCATCACGCAGATGGAAGGTCCAAATACGCTCGCCCTCGCTCTCCCATTTTTCCGCCAAAGCAGGAATGGTTTTGCCTTCGGCATCCGTACCGACTAAACCATCCATCAACTGACGGATAATCGCACCGGCCGCCATATCGCCGCTCATCTGAGGATCCAGCGTGCCCGGCTCGACGCCGTTGCTGACTACCACGCGCTCATAATCGGTACGCTTAAACTCAGGAGCAGGCTTAACATCGCGGCTGCACGCTGACAATGCGAATACGGCAGCCAATGATGCAGCCAACAGCGGATAGGTTTTTCCGGCCATATTTCATTCCTTCTTTTGGGTATTCTTCTTTTTCAGACGGCCTGATTATTCAAACTACACTCAACTACATTTATTTAGAAGTTTTCCAGCATAGTTAAATCATCTATTTCAAACCATGAAAATAGTGTTTTAAACCATATATTCCATCGAAATAATAATAGCCGTCTAAGATTGTCGGCAAATTAACACAAAAATACGTAACTGAAAACTATTTTTCAATTTATCCTACGATAAGTTACAAATGTATTGATTTTTTATGTTTTGTCAAATAAGATTATCCGAACTCTTTCGCCATAAGCAAGAAAAAGACATAAAAAGGAGAATCAAATGAAGAAGTTATCTTACTTTATTGCCACTGCCCTCATCGGCTCTTCCCTAAGTGCCGCCCATGCCGAACCTAAAATGAGCGGCACCATCTACATCATGACCGAGGTCGAACACAACAATAAAACCGGCGTCACCAATACAACCATTTCCGATAAAAGTTCCAGTCTTTATCTCTCCGATGAAGTACGACTCAACAACGACTTATGGCTGAAATGGCAACTTGGCTCCTTTATTTACTTCGATTCCGACCGCTGGGGCGGTTGGGGTACTGCCGACTCATACGTCGCTCTCAACAGCTACAAAAACCTTGGCACCGTCAAAATGGGTTACATCAGTACGCCCATGAACAGCATTTATCTGAACCCGTTCGACACCAACAGCCCGATTTTAGAGTTCGGCAAAATTTCTCGCTTCGGCCAACGCCGTGTTTCCATGGCTTATGAGTCGCCTTGGAAAAACGGTTTCCAATTCAAATTCAACGTTTCCCCCGGTTCCAATGCCGCGCGCAACAACAATGACTGGAATCCGGACAAAAAACGTGACGGCGACTGGGTCTTCGGCTGGGGCGTGGACTACTACCACCCCAACAACGGCTTTAACGCGCACTACGCTGCCGAATACGCACCCAACGACTCTCCAACCGAAACCAAAGACTTCCAAGCCCATGCATTCATGGCCGGATACAGCAAAGACAAAATCTCCGTCGATGCCGCATTCCAATACGCCAAAAATACTTGCGACGGCTTCAGCTGCTGGGGCGTATGGAAAGATGCGGCAGGCAACGTAGCCGGTTCTTACGACAAAGAAATCAACAACACCAAAGAATTTATGGTGTCCGGCTCATACAAAGTAGGAAATTTCAAACCTCAAATCGGCTTTGCCTACGGTAAAAGCTCTGTCGGCGAAGACTACAAACACGTCGCCGTCAGCACCGATTACAGCTTCTCCAAACGGACAACCGCCACACTCGGTGCCGGCTGGTTGAAAGAAAACGTCAATCCGAAATACGAAGAAGATTTGCCGAAAAAATCTTCTTACGCAGTGGGCATGGTATTCAAACACCGCTATTAATGCCTGACAGATTAAAGGCCGTCTGAAACAATTTGTTCAGACGGCCTTTTCTACATCCTATAATTAAACTTGCAGCCCACCTTAAAAATCATTACATTGCCCACACTCAAGCAACAAAAACGTCATCATGAACGCCCACCGCACCCTCATCATCTCCGTTTTTATCGTCGCCAGCTGCGGCCTCGCTTACGAGCTCATCATCGCCGCTCTCGCAAGCTATCTTTTGGGCGACAGTATTTTGCAGTTTTCCTCCGTCATCGGGCTTTATCTGTTTTCAATGGGTATCGGTGCCCACCTGACCCAATACATCAAAGATAAAGACGTGTTGCACCGCTTCATCGAAATCGAACTTCTGGTCGGCATCATCGGCGGCATTTCCGCGCTGGCATTATTTGTGGCCTTCGGTTTATCCGCCGCCCCGTTCCGCACCCTGCTCTACGCTTTTGTACTGATTGTCGGCATGGTTGTCGGCATGGAAATCCCTTTGGTTATGCGCGTGTTAAACCAAAAAGGTGCGGAATTTAAAGAACTCGTTTCCAAAGTATTGACCTTCGACTACTTGGGCGCACTTGCCGTCTCCTTATTATTTCCGCTCCTGCTCGCCCCCAAACTCGGCATGGCGCGTTCCGCCTTGTTGTTTGGCATCTTCAACGCCGCCGTCGCCTATCTGACCGCGCGCGTCTTCAAAGCCGAACTGCCCCGTTACCGCGCCATCCGCCTGCGTGCGCTGATTGTCTTATCCATCCTCGCCATCATCTTCGTCTACGCCGACCGTATTTCCTTCAAAGCTGAACAAAGCTATTTTGGCGACCCCGTCGTCTATCAAAGCCACTCACCCTACCAGCGGCTGGTCGTTACCCGCTGGAAAAACGACACCCGCCTCTATATCAACGGCAACCTGCAATTCTCCTCACGCGACGAAGCCCGTTACCATGAAGCACTTGTCCTGCCTGCCATGCAGATGGTTCCCAACGCCGAGCGCGTCCTGATTCTCGGTGGCGGCGACGGATTGGCGGCACGCGAAGTCTTAAAATATCCGCAGGTCAAAAATGTTACTTTGGTTGACCTCGACCCCGACATGACCGCCACTTTTAGAACTTCCGCCACCTTAAGCGCCCTCAACCAAGGCTCGCTGTCCCATCCCAAAATGCACGTCGTCAACGACGATGCCGCCAAATGGCTGGAAGGGTCGTCTGAAAAATTCGACGTTATCATCATCGACCTGCCCGACCCGTCCAATTTCTCGCTGGGCAAACTCTACTCCGTCCCTA
Source organism: Neisseria subflava (assembly GCF_003044935.1). NCBI lineage: Bacteria > Pseudomonadati > Pseudomonadota > Betaproteobacteria > Neisseriales > Neisseriaceae > Neisseria > Neisseria subflava. The sequence goes on from NZ_POXP01000001.1 coordinate 907,036, forward strand.
TGTACCGCCTCGTTGCCCGCCATCTTGAGCCGCAGGGCAAGATTGTTGTGCAATCGACTTCGCCTTATTTCGCCCCTAACGCCTACTGGTCGGTCGTTGCCACCCTCGAAGCGGCCAAGTTGAATACCGCACCCTATCATGTCTACGTCCCTTCCTTTGGCGAATGGGGATTTGTGTTGGCAGGGTTTGACCAAAATTTCCCCATTCCGCAAAAATTCGACGTACCCACCCGCTATCTCAATGCCCAGACCGTTGCCGAAATGTTTCGCTTTCCGCCTGATATGGCAAGGCGCAAGGTGGAAGCAAATTATTTGAACAACCAAATCCTCGTCAGTTATTTTGAAAGCGATTGGAACAATGTGATGCGATAGAATATCTAAAAGTCGTCTGAAACATCTGTCTTCTTTTAATCTCCGTTCAGACAGCCTCATCGCCCGTTTACCCTTTTTCACACAGCATTTGCTTGAAAAAATAAGGTTTATCTTTATCTAGATAGAACACAATCGACACTATCCGTTGAATGAAGGAACAAACACTTATGCAGTATTTTGGAATCGGTTTTTTGGTTTTAATCTTTTTGGAAATCATGTCCATCGTCTGGGTTGCCGACTGGATAGGTGGCGGCTGGACGCTGTTTGTGATGGCTCTCAGCTTTATCAGCGGTATCTTTATGCTGCGCCATACCGGCATCTCAGGCCTTTTACTCGCAGGTGCAGCCGTCCGCAGCGGCCAAAACATTTCCCTCTATCAGATGCTGTGGCCGATTCGCTATACTGCTGCCGCGGTTTTCCTGCTCAGTCCCGGCTTTATTTCAACCGCCGTCGCCCTGCTCTTGCTGATTCCGTTTAGAGGCAACGCGACCGCTTCTTCTACGCAGTCTTTCCAAAGCCGTCAGACTTACAGCTCCGCCAAAGAGGATGAAGACATTATCGAAGGCGAATATACGGTTACGCGCACCAGCAAAGCCGACAAGCCGCAAGACTATATCGAACACAAACCCGATTGACGACTTCCTTCATAAAAGGCCGTCTGAAATAAAAATACCTCAAAAGTGTTTCATATTTCAGACGGCCTTAGTCATCTCCAGGCTTTGAAAATGTAAATATCGGTTTGTAATTCGGTTATTCCGCATAAATCATTTAAAATAAGCAGTTATTTTGATTCTAAAAACGACACGGTACCCAATGAACGTTCAACGTCTTTTCCCTCTCTCCCTCAGCTTGATTACCGCCGCTGTTTTATCGGCGTGCGCTACCCAAAACACACCGACTGCTTCGAAAACCGAAACCGTCGTTCAGCCTAAATCTACTTCTATTCCTTCACGCCGCGCCGACAGCGAATCCAAAGTCCTGTCCGATTACAGCCAATACCAAAGCGCCATCGATGCCGCCAAACGCGGCGACGATGCTTGGGTACAACAATTTTTATCCCAAGCCAGCGACAGCGCAATGGCTGAAAATGTCCGCAACGAATGGCTGAAAACCTTGGGCGCGCGCGGCCAATGGGATTTGTTCCGTCAAGAATTCAGCAAATTGAACGCCGCCGGCGTCGCACAAGAAGTGCAATGTTATGCCGATTTGAGCAGCGGCAATTACAGCAAAGCCGCCGAGCTGGTTCGCGTTACCGGCAAACTGCCTGCTGGCTGTACCCGCTTGGTTGAAAGCGCGGCAGCTTCAGGCCGTCTGAACGCCAACGATGCATGGCGTCGCGTACGCGGCTTATTGAGCAACAGCCAAACCACAGATGCACGCAACCTCGCCGCCGCATTGGGCAGCCCCTTTGAAGGTGGCGCGCAAGGCGCAACCGAATACAGCCTGTTGAGCGTAATCGGCAAAGATGCACGCAAATCCGCTTCTGCCGCCGCTACCCTGTCCGACATGGAATCAGGCCTCAGCCGCGAACAACGCAGCTTCGCATGGGGCGTATTGGGCCACTACCATGCACAAAGCCAAAATATGCCGACCGCTTTGAGCTACTACGGCCGCGTTTCCGACCGCAAACAACTGACCGACGAACAATTGGAATGGTACGCACGCGCCGCTTTGCGTCTGCAGCGTTGGGACGAATTGGCAAGCGTAATTCAGCATATGCCTGAAAAACTGCAAAAAGACCCGACATGGCAATATTGGCTGGGCCGCAGCTTTTCCGCACAAGGCAAAAGCGGCCAAGCCAAAGAAATGTACGAAAAAGCCGCCGCTTCCGGCCGCAATTTCTACGCCGTAATGGCAGGTGAAGAACTGGGCCGCCGCATCAATACGCGCAACAACGTTTCCGATGCCGATGCCAGAGACGTCCGCCGCATGAGCGAAGACGGTGCCATCAAACGCGCATTGGTTCTGTTTAAAAACAGCCAAAGCAACGGCGATTCCAAAATGCGCCGTCAGGCACAGGCGGAATGGCGTTTTGCCACCCGCGACTTCAACGAAGACAACCTGCTGACTGCCGCACAAGTTGCTTTTGACAACCAGTTCTACGACATGGCGATCAACAGTGCCGACCGTACCGACCACAAACTCAACTACAAACTGCGCTATCTCTCTCCGTTTAAAGACCTGACCGTCCGCTATGCCGCACAGGCAGGCGTTGACCCTGCATGGGTTTACGGTTTGATTCGCCAAGAAAGCCGCTTTGTCATGGGTGCGCAATCCAGCGTCGGCGCACAAGGCCTGATGCAGGTCATGCCTGCGACCGCCCGCGAAATCGCCGGCAAAATCGGCATGAGCAGCAGTGAACTCTACACCATGGACGGCAACATCCGCATGGGTACTTGGTACATGGCAGATGCCAAACGCCGCCTGCAAAATAACGAAGTAATGGCCACCGCAGGCTACAATGCCGGCCCCGGCCGCGCCCGCAACTGGCAGGCTTCTTCGCCTTTAGAAGGCGCGATTTACGCCGAGACCATCCCATTCACCGAAACCCGCGACTACGTGAAAAAAGTTATGACCAACGCGACTTATTACGCGTCATTGTTCAACGAACCGCAAACTTCGTTGAAACAACGTATGGGTACGGTTCCCGGCCGTTATTAATACCCGATAGGCCGTCTGAAAAGTGAGACAGAATCAAACGTTCAGACGGCCTGCAACCTTGACAGACCATCGGGTTTATAAGATAATCGCCCGATTGTTTCTGACCGAAAAGGTCACTTGCACGGCAAAAGCCGACTTGTTAGGAGGTGATGTTTACATCACGGCGCGTATCCCGCCCTGCCCTCGGCAAACCAGCGATACAACAACTCCCCCATTATGACAAACCGTCCTCTATTTCTTAAAACGGTTTGATTGAACAAAATTTAAAGGAAATAAAATGCCTGCTATTCGTGTTAAAGAGAATGAACCATTTGAAGTTGCCATGCGTCGTTTCAAACGTGCCGTAGAAAAAACCGGTCTGTTGACCGAACTGCGCGCCCGTGAAGCGTACGAAAAACCAACTACCGAACGCAAACGCAAAAAAGCTGCTGCAGCCAAACGTCTGCAAAAACGTCTGCGCAGCCAACAACTGCCTCCTAAAATGTACTAATTACAGGCCTGCCCTGTGATAAACGACACACCGCAAGGGCAGCTTTGCGGTGTGTTTTGTTTTTCAGACGGCATCTTTTTATATAAAGTGAGAACATTATGAGCCTAAAAACACAATTAACCGAAGACATGAAAACCGCCATGCGTGCCAAAGACCAAGTATCTTTAAGCACCATCCGCCTGATTAATGCCGCCATCAAACAATTTGAAGTAGATGAGCGCACTGAAGCCGATGACGCAAAAGTCATCTCTATTCTGACCAAAATGGTGAAACAGCGCAAAGACAGCGCCAAAATCTACACCGAAGCCGGTCGTCAAGATTTGGCTGACAAAGAAAACGCGGAAATCGAAATCCTCAACCGCTACCTGCCGCAAATGATGTCTGCAGAAGAAATCAAGACTGTCGTTGAAGCAGCCATTACAGAAACCGGTGCATCAGGCATGGCCGATATGGGCAAAGTCATGGGTGTACTGAAAACCCGTCTGGCCGGCAAAGCCGACATGGGTGAAGTCAACAAGGTTTTGAAAGCCGCATTGACTGCTTAATCATCAATAATTAAAAAGGCTGTCTGAAATATTATTTTCAGACGGCCTTTCTTATTGTGCCAATCAAGCGGCAGTTACTTTACCTTCATGACGCAACAAAGTAATCAAATCGCTGATACGTTTTTTCATGGAACGGCGATCGACGATTTGGTCGATTGCCCCCTTCTCCAACAAGAATTCTGCACGTTGGAAACCTTCCGGCAAGGTTTCACGTACAGTCTGCTCGATAACGCGCGGACCGGCAAAACCAATCAGCGCATTCGGTTCTGCCAAAACCACATCGCCCAAGAAGGCAAAGCTGGCAGATACGCCGCCCATGGTCGGGTCGGTCAATACAGAAATAAACGGCAGACGTTTTTCAGTCAGCAAATGCAAAGCCGCGCTGGTCTTCGTCATCTGCATCAAAGAGTTAATCCCTTCCTGCATACGCGCACCACCGGAAGCCGCCACACAAATAAACGAACAATTATCTGCAACGGCACGACGTACACCCTGAACGAAACGCTCACCCACGACCGAACCCATAGAGCCGCCGATAAAACGGAATTCAAACGCAGCCACAACGACAGGCAGGCCGTTCATGGTGCCTTTCATAACAACCAATGCATCGTCTTCGCCGGTTGCTTTACGCGCAGCCGCGAGGCGGTCGGGATATTTTTTGCTGTCTTTGAATTTCAGCGGGTCGGTCGGTTTAATATTGGCTGCAATCTCTTCACGGCCTTCTTCATCCAAAAGTAGATTCAAACGTTCGCGCGCAGAAAGCGGATTGTGGTGATTACATTTCGGGCAGACTTCGCTGTTTTGCTTCAACTCGGTTGAATAAACCGTTGCCGAACAAGACGGACATTTGTGCCACAGGCCTTCAGGGACGCTGGACGAACTGCTTCGGTTTTTAATTTTCGGAGGAAGAATTTTATCTAGCCAGCTCATGAATGACTCCTTGGAATTCAGAATTCAGACGGCCTGTTGAATGTAAGGCCGTCTGAAATAATGGAATAAAAAATATTAGCGAATCGCGTCTTTCAACTCTTTAACCAACACGCCTACCGCTTCGGCCTCGCTACCTGCGTGGCTTTCAATCTCTTTGACGATACGGCTGCCGACAATAACGGCATCCGCTACCGCACCAATTTTACGCGCACTCTCCGCATTATTGATGCCGAAGCCGACACCAATCGGAATATCGATGTATTTGCGCAAAAGCTCTATTTTACGCGAAACTTCTTCAGTATCCAAACTTGCCGCACCGGTCACGCCTTTGAGCGATACATAATACACAAAACCGCCGGCTACTTTGGTAATCGTTTGAATACGCTCCTCAGTTGTTGTTGGCGCAATAAGGAAAATACAATCAATACCTTGCTCTTTCAACGAGTCATGCAGCGGGGTAATGGTTTCTACCGGAGAATCCACAGTCAATACGCCATCCACGCCAGCGTCGGCAGCCGCTTGTGCAAACGCTTGATAACCCATTTTATGTACTGGGTTCAAATAGCCCATTAACACAATCGGCGTTTTATCATTGGTTTGGCGGAACAAACGTACTGTTTCCAATACGTCGTACAAAGAAACATGATTTGCCAACGCCCTTTCAGCCGCACGCTGAATGGTCGGACCATCCGCCATCGGGTCAGAAAACGGCACACCCAGTTCCAAAATATCAGCACCGTTAGCCACCAGGCTATGCATCAATGCCAAGGTCGTCTCAAGGTTGGGATCACCCACTGTAATATAAGGAATCAGTGCTTTTGCGCCATTGAGCGCTGAGAAAGTTTGTTGGATTCTGCTCATTTTCTGCTATCCATTTCATCGATTCGAATGTTGTCCGACAGCCTAATCTATTCTGCCGTTACATTTATTGTAAAAAACTTAGTCTGCCGCAAAAACAAATGGCCGCTTTTCCCAATCGGCAAACAAGAGGCTAAGTATAACATTTACGGCTATTTCATAGAATCATTTGCAATCAAGATTCTGATATTTTGAAAGCAATATAAAACAATAAAGGCCGTCTGAAAATCATTCAAACAGCCTTTATTAGAATCAATTATGCAAATCTTTGTATGCTTTCGCACTTTTGATCAGATTTTTCCTATCAATTACAGCTCAACATGATGGTTTTGTTGTTCAAAACCAAGATGACGCTCCAAATCAGACAAAATCTGCGTCAGACCATGACGGACTTCTTCCGCATTGGCGGCAGGATTGCCGTTTGCATCCAAAGCGCCACGGCTGAACGTATCGATATACGGTTCAAACGTATCTTTCAGTTTCAACAACTTAACTACATCTGAGCGCGTATATCGATCGCCACCGTATCCAATCACAACATTATTTTCATGTTGCCATTGGGCAAACTGAGCCGGGCTGATTTGCACCAATTGGCACATCTCATCCAACGTAAAATAACGCTTGGCAGGAATAACCGGATTATTGTTGTTTGTCATAGTAATGCTCCACCATGCCTTTGAGTTTTTGGCTGGCATGGAAAGTTACCACACGGCGTGCGGTAATCGGCACTTCTTCGCCTGTTTTAGGGTTACGGCCTGGGCGTTGAGGTTTGTCGCGCAATTGGAAATTGCCGAAACCGGAAATTTTAATTTCTTCACCACGCGCCAAAGTGCTGCGGATTTCTTCAAAAAAGAGCTCGACGATTTCTTTGGCATCATTCTTGGTGACGTTGCTGACTTTGTCGACCAAAATATCAGCCAATTCTGCTTTAGTTAGTGTCATGTGTTTACCTTCATTCAAACTGGTGCAATTATTACCAAAATTCTTTTAAAAATCAAGTCCTCACCAAAAAATCAAATATTATTGGTGATTTTTGGCGACAACTTTTATCTTATTTTAAGCGCGAAGCTGTGCATCTTTTTCGGCTGCCGCTTTAATCATTTTCGCAACCAAAGGCTCGATGACTTCATCTGTCAGCGTGTTTTCCATATCTTGCAAAATGATTTTGACGGCAACGCTCTTCATGCCTTCAGGCACGCCCGTACCGCGGTAAACGTCAAACACGCTGATTTCTTGAACCAGCTTGTTTGCTGCCGCTTTCAGGGCATTTAACAAATCATCATGCGTCACAGCCTCAGGCATTACAAATGCCAAATCTCGGCGCGCAGGTTGGAATTTGGATACAGACTGATAACGGGTTTTCTCACGACCCAATACCGCATCCATATCGATTTCAAATACCAGCGGCGCTTGTGGCAAGTCATATTTTTGCAGCCATTTCGGATGCAACTCGCCAACAAAACCAACTACTTTGCCGTCTGAAACAATATTGGCGGCACGTCCAGGATGCAATGCCGGATGTTCTGTCTTAACAAAGGATACTTCCTTGTTTTTCAAAAGGCTCTCAACATCGGCTTTCATATCGTAAAAATCTACGTAGCGTGTTTTCTCACCCCATTGCTCAGGCAACACGGAGCCATACCACAAACCGCCAATACGTTCGTTTTGAACAAATTGATCAGCCGAATCTTTGCTGAACACACGGGCAATTTCAAACACGCGTACGCGGTTTTGCTTACGGTTCAAATTGTTTTGCAAAACTTCCACCAAACCGCCGATAAGCGTAGAACGCATAACGGCATACTGCGCCGCCAACGGATTTTGCAGGCGGATAGGATTGGTATTGGCAGCAAAGTCTTGCTCCCATTGCTCATCCACAAACGCATAGCTGACTACTTCGCGGTAACCGCGAGCCGCCATTTCGTTATAAACCGCAAAACGCGGACGTTTGGTTTCAGGCAAAGCCAACATCTTCAGACGGCCTGAAGTATAGTCGTCAGGAATATTTTCATAACCGTAAACGCGGCCGATTTCTTCAATCAAATCAGCTTCGATCTCGATATCGAAACGGAAGCTAGGAGAAGTGACACGGAAGCCTTCTGCAGTTTTCTCAGGCTGCAAACCCAAGTGTTGCAAGATAATTTCAACTTGCTCGACAGGGATTTCAACGCCCAATACCGTTTTCAGACGGCCTAAACGCAATTCGACCTGTTTTGCCTCGGGCAATTTGCCTTGTGCCTCAACCATTTCACCGGCTGCACCACCGCAAATCTGCAACACCAATTCGGTAGCACGCTCAATAGCATCAGCTTGCAAGCGGTAATCCACACCGCGTTCAAAACGGAAAGAAGAATCCGAACCAAAACCGTATTGACGGGATTTACCGGCAATAATCTCCGGAGCAAACCAAGCAGCTTCCAACACAATATTTTGTGTCTCATCAGAAACCGCGCTTGCCTCGCCGCCCATCAAGCCGGCCAAGCTCAACGCACCTTTTTCATCAGCGACCACCAGTGTATTGTCAGCCAAAGTAACCGTCTTCTCATTCAGACACGCCAAAGTCTCGCCATTTTGAGCACGGCGGACAATCAAACTGCCTGACAGCTTGTCAGCATCGAAAACATGCATAGGCTGACCGATTTCCAGCATCACATAGTTACCAATGTCCACCAATGCGGAAATGCTGCGGATACCGCTGCGTTCCAAACGTTGTTTCATCCAATCGGGAGTAGCCGCTTTCGCATTGACATTTTCAATAACGCGGCTGATAAAACGACCGCAATCGGCCGGTGCATCAATACGGACAGCCTGTTTTTTCTCGCTGCCAATAGAGGCCGTCTGAATTTCAACAGGCGTAAACACACATTGAGTCAACGCAGAAACCTCACGCGCAATGCCCTTAACACTCAAGCAATCAGCGCGATTAGGCGTAATTTTCAACGTAAACAGCGTATCGTCCAAATCCAAGTATTCGCGGATATTGGTACCGACAGGCGCATCTTCAGGCAGAATGTGCAGACCGTCTACACCATCATCAGGCAAACCCAGTTCATTGGTCGAACACAACATGCCGTTTGATGGTACGCCGCGCATTTTAGTCGGCTTAATTTTGAAATTACCCGGCAAAACGGCACCCGGCAACGAACACGGCACTTTAATGCCCGGCTTGACATTTGGCGCGCCACAAACAATCTGAACTAACTCGCCCGTACCGGCATCAACTTGGGTAACGTTCAAACGGTCTGCATCAGGATGTTTTTCAACGGATTTTACTTCGGCAACAACCACGCCACTGAAAGCAGGGGCAGCAGTATCGATTTCTTCCACTTCCAAACCGGCCATAGTCAAAAGATGTTCCAGTTTATCGGCAGAAAGATCAGGATTGGCTTGGGTTCTCAGCCATGAGTAGGAGAATTGCATTTATCACTTCCTATAAAATAAATCTGCTTTATTTAAAGCGAACTTGAAGATTCAGTTTGATAAAAAAGTCATTGTCTTCTTTGAATAGCCAACCGTAAAAATACTTCTTCTTAGCATCATTGTCAGAATGCCCTGGATTATTTTTATCTTCGCCTGTAGTAGCTTGTTCCAATTTTGTACGCTTTAAGAGATAATTTCTAAGTAAATTGAAGTCATAAATGTGGAAACATACGACACTTCCATCCTTTTTTGCTACAATTACCCCACCAAAAGATTCATATTCTCCCAGCCATACAGCTTCCGAGGTCATTCCCATCGCACTTTCTACTAAAAATTTTTTAATCTTATACTCATAAAACTTCTGCTGCCCCTCCCCCCTTCATAAAAATTTAATGGGTCTGAATCCTCCAATATGTCTACTAATTTTTCAATAGAAGATTCCCTATTCAAATACCTTAAGTATAGGCAATGTGCCAAAATTTCAGGTAGATCCCCATCTATAATCTTCAGATTATTATAAAACTGCCTGGACTGTATTCCTTGAAAGCAAACATCTGCACCAATGTTTTCTATTTTTTCTAATCTTGCTGTTATCTTTCCTTTCTTTCCTTTTGTCTCATAAGTATTACCATTGAAAGACTGTAAATCAAAGCTTTTTGGAAGATTTGTTATCTTATAAATAAAGTTGTTTCCAGCCCCTGTGTTCAATAAAGTTGCATTTTCTCCTAATAAAGACTTAATACTGAAGCCTAAATCAGTATCCTTGGCAAGCCGATAATCATAAATTTTTAACCTTATATCCGATTTAGTACCAGAATTAGCTTTTGCTGTTTTAATTTGATTGCTCTGTAAAAATGGATCTAATTTAGAAATTGGAAATGAACGGTCTTTTCCATCTTTTATACCTGATAAAGCATCTTCAATTACTTTAGTTAATTCCTGATATGTATAGCTATTCAATAATTCTTCTTGAGTATTATCAACTTTAAAGATATGTATTTTTACTTCTTCACCTAGCTCTTCTCTTTCAAACTCTAGCCGATATCCTTGTTCAGATTTATAGCTTTTCATCACTTGATAAATATTTGTATTATCAGGATTTAAATCCATATCTGACTGCACCAACTTTCCCTCTGCAATTAGTTTCAATAATACATATAATTCTGTCCACTCCCCTTTATTTGCTCGTACCGCCATAATTTTATCCCTTATCTGATAATAGCTTGTCTAAAACTCTCTCAGCCACTGCCTGAATTGCTGGCACAGCAACCGAATTGCCGAATTGTTTATATGCGGAAGCATCTGCAACCGGGATTTTAAATTCTTCAGGAAACCCTTGCAGCCTTGCCCATTCGCGCGGAGTCATTTTTCTGATTCCTTCGCGGTTTACCTCGCCTTTAATATTGGTGGTCGGAGTAAAATCGGTAATACGCTTGTCGATTACCAAATTCCGCTCCCTTCCCATACCTCCGACGACAATCGCATTGGCAATCCCGTCATCGGGAATAATCTCATATCCAAACCCATTACCCTTTTCTTCATGCCTTTGTTTGTGTTTTCTTAAAGTATCAATGTATTGGGTGGACAAATAATATTTAGTCGGTACAGTATCTTTTTCCCGTATATCCTTAAAAGCCACCTGAATTCTTGTCGGTTCAGGATATTCGAAATCTTTGATATTAGTATCTTCCCGAAAGCCCACAATAAAAATCCTCTCACGGTTTTGCGGCACCCCGAAATCCTTTGCATTGACAATTTTCGGCTCTGGTACAAAATATCCTAAATCTTCTCTCAACGTATTCAATATCGTCTGCAACGTCCTGCCTCGATCATGATTAGTCAATCCTTTTACGTTTTCCAAAAAGAATGCCTTAGGACGGTGCCTGCGGATAATCTCCGCCACATCAAAAAATAATGTACCGCGCGTATCTTCAAACCCCCCGCGCCGGCCGGCAATCGAAAAGGCTTGACAGGGGAAACCTGCACACAGCACATCAAATTGCTTCGGAATGTATTGTTTGGTTTCTTCCGAAGTAATATCGCCAAACGGTACTTCTCCGAAATTGGCTTCATACGTCTGTTTGGCTTTCTCGTCCCACTCGCTCGAGAACACGCATTTCCCACCCAAGTTCTGCATCGCTATGCGGAAGCCGCCAATACCTGCAAACAAATCGATAAAGGTAAATTTGGGCTTCAAGGCCGTCTGAAAAGTACCACTGTTTTCAAAAAGGCAGTATTGAGCTGCTTTTTCTTCCAAGTATTCGCCTTGATTACCACCCTTAATTTCGTTTTTGTAAATCAATTCTTCTTGCTCGGATGATTTCTTTGACTTTTTCTGCACAGCTGGTTGTATCTTTAACGACATCGTTACTCCAAAAACGTAAAACCGTCCAGCCCTCGGCTTTCAGACGGCCTGTTACTTCCATATCCCGTCGGATGTTGCGTTCTATCTTGGCAATCCAAAATTCGCGGTTGCCCTTTATTTCCGCTTTTCTCTGTTCCCAATCCTTGCCGTGCCAAAACTCGCCATCGACAAACACGGCAACTTTGTATTTTTTAAACGAAAAATCAGGTTTTCCAAAAATGCTTCCGCTATTTTTCCGATACCTGAGCCCCAAAGCCCACATCGCCTTTGCCAATGCAAGCTCAGGTTTCGTCCCTTTGCTTTTGTTGGCACGCATACATTTTTTACGCTGCTCTGGGGTTAATTTATCCATTTTTTGGGGCGTCTGAAAATTACTTAAACTGCTTCAAAAAGTTCAAATCATTATCGAAGAACAAGCGCAGGTCATTGACGTTGTAGCGCAACATGGCAAAGCGGTCGAGACCGATACCGAAAGCGAAACCGGTATATTTTTCAGGGTCGATATTGACGTTTTTCAACACGTTAGGATGTACCATGCCACAGCCGCCGACTTCCAACCATTTGCCGTTTTCGCCCATGATGTCGATTTCGGCAGAAGGCTCGGTGAACGGGAAGAAAGACGGACGGAAACGTACTTGCAGGTCATCGCGTTCAAAGAAGCGACGGATAAAATCAGTGAACACTGCTTTCAAATCGGCAAAAGTTACGCCCTCTTCTACCCACAAACCTTCGGCCTGATGGAACATAGGCGAGTGAGTGGCATCACTGTCCACACGGTAAACGCGGCCAGGGGCAATAATGCGGATAGGCGGCTCTTTTTTGTCGAGCATATAGCGGATTTGAATAGGCGAAGTGTGTGTGCGCAAAACGTCGCCGTTTTCAACGTAGAAAGTATCTTGCATCGCACGCGCTGGGTGATTTGCAGGAATATTCAAGGCTTGGAAATTGTGGAAATCGTCTTCGATTTCAGGGCCGTCCGCCACTTCAAAACCCATACCGTGAAACAGCTCGACCACACGTTGCAAAGTCAAAGTAACCGGATGCAAACCGCCATGTTCTTGTGCACGGCCCGGCAAAGTAATATCCAAGGCTTCTGCAGCCAATTGAGCTTGTAGCTTGGCTTCATTCAGGGCATCGCGTTTGGCATTAAAGGCCGTCTGAAACTGATTTTTGCATTCGTTGATGTGCGCGCCTATGGTTTTACGCTCTTCAGGAGACATTTGACCCAAAGTTTTCAAAAGTCCGGTCAATTCGCCGGTTTTACCAAGATAGCGTGCTTTAATTTGTTCTAAGGCATTGAAGTCTTGCGCGGCTTCAATAGCGGCAATACCTTCTGCAACGATACGGTTTACATTTTCCATAGTGGTTTATCGTCTGTTTGTTGATGGCAGGCCGTCTGAAACAACAAAGCCGTCTGTTGGATTTGATTGCAAACCCGTTCAGACGGCCTTTTGTCTTACTGCGGCCAATCCGTTTGATAAGAGAGGCCTATTTTATCGCAAATTAGTATAAAAAAATAGAGTTTAAAGAAAGAAAATCAACTACATAGGATTTCTTTAAGAAAAGAAAAAAGGAAGCATAAGCTTCCTTTTTAAATAATCTTATCGAATTAAGCAGCCAAAGCAGCTTTAGCTTTTTCAACTAATTGTGCAAATGTAGCTTTGTCGAATACAGCCAAATCAGCTAATACTTTGCGGTCGATTTCGATAGCAGCGCGTTTCAGGCCGTTCATGAATTTGCTGTAAGACAGACCATTTTCACGGGCACCTGCGTTGATACGAACGATCCACAGTTGACGGAATTGACGTTTGCGTTGGCGACGGTCACGGTATGCGTATTGACCGGCTTTCATTACCGCTTGTTTGGCAACACGGTAAACGTTTTTACGACGACCGCGGTAGCCTTTGGCTAACGCGAAGACTTTTTGGTGACGAGCACGAGCGGTAACACCGCGTTTTACGCGTGGCATATTCTAAACTCCTTAAGCGTAGGGCAACATTTTAGCAACAGAAGCCAAATCGCGTGAATCCACCATAGCGGTGCCGCGCAATTGACGTTTAGTTTTAGTGGTTTTTTTGGTCAGGATGTGACTTTTGAACGCATGACCGCGTTTTACACCACCGTTACCCAGTACTTTAAAGCGTTTTTTCGCGCTAGACTTGGTTTTCATTTTAGGCATTGGAAAACTCCATTCGTTATTAGATAAGGTATAAGGGGTTTTGAAATAAATTTCAAACACTTGGATCCCAAAATACCACGGTTTTTGCCGCTAATTAAACCTTATTTCGAGCGGCAATCGAAATAAGCCTTGCATTATAGCTTTATTTTTTCTTAGGCGCAATCATCATCACCATTTGACGACCTTCCATTTTAGGGAAGGACTCGATTTGTGCCACTTCAGCCAACTCTTCTTTTACGCGTTCAAGCAGTTGGGCACCCAATTGTTGATGGGCCATCTCACGACCGCGGAAACGCAATGTCACTTTGACTTTATCACCATCGGCAAGAAAACGGTTGATGTTGCGCATCTTGATTTGATAGTCGCCTTCATCAGTACCCGGACGGAATTTAATTTCCTTGATTTGTACCTGCTTTTGGTTTTTCTTGGCTTCGTCGCGCTTCTTGGCTTGTTGGTATTTGTATTTACCGTAATCCATCAGTTTGCATACGGGCGGTTTGGCAGTTGGGGAAATTTCTACCAAATCGACATCTTGCTCTTCGGCCATAGCCAGAGCTTCACGAACTGAAACGACACCAAGCTGATCGCCTGACTCACTAATTAATCGCACTTCTTTGGCGGTAATTTCACCATTGATTCGTGCTTCGCGTTCTTGAGCGATGATGAATACTCCTATAAAAATTAATGATTGACGAGGGCGTCAGTGATTTCTTGCTGCAATTGTGCAATAAAATCATCTACATTCAAAGAACCCAAGTCTTCTGCTTTGCGGCGTACCGCAACTTTGTTTTCTTGTTTCTCTTTATCGCCGACAACGATTTGATAAGGGAAACGATATTGGCTGTTGTCGCGGATTTTGTAACCGATTTTTTCGTTACGCAAATCCAATTCGACACGGAAGCCAGCTGCCTGCAATTTGGCAGCCACTTCGCGACAATAATCTGCTTGGTTCTCGGTGATATTCATAATCACCATTTGAACCGGCGCAAGCCACAATGGGAATGAACCTGCATGGTTTTCAATCAGAATACCGATGAAGCGCTCCAATGAACCCAAAATAGCACGGTGCAACATTACAGGACGCGCACGGTCGTTGTTTTCTGTTACATATTCTGCATTTAAACGCTCCGGCAATACAAAGTCCAACTGCAGGGTACCGCACTGCCAAGAGCGACCCAAGGCATCTTTAACATGGTATTCAATCTTAGGACCATAGAATGCGCCTTCGCCAGGCAATTCTTCCCACTCCACGCCGCAAGCGGTCAATGCATCACGCAGACCTTGTTCGGCCTTATCCCAAACTTCGTCAGAACCTGCACGTTGTTCAGGGCGGAGGGACAGCTTCACAGCAACATCATGGAAGCCGAATTGTTTGTAAATGCGAACCAACAATTCATTGAATGCGCGTGCTTCATCAACGATTTGATCTTCAGTACAGAAAATATGCGCATCATCTTGCACAAAACCGCGAACACGCATCAGACCATGCAATGCACCGCTTGGTTCATTGCGGTGGCAAGAACCGAACTCGGCCAAACGCATTGGCAAATCGCGATATGAGCGCAAACCGTTATTGAAAATTTGCACATGACCCGGACAGTTCATCGGTTTAACCGCGTATTCGCGTTTTTCGGAACTGGTCACGAACATATTGTCTTTATAGTTTTCCCAGTGGCCGGATTTTTCCCAGAAGGTTTTATCCATAATCTGAGGCGTTTTCACCTCTTTATAACCGGCAGCATTCAGCTCTTTGCGCATATGCTGCTCAATCACTTGCCACAAAGCCCAGCCTTTAGGATGCCAGAACACCATACCCGGTGCTTCATCTTGCAGGTGGAACAAATCCAATTGTTTACCCAGCTTACGGTGGTCGCGTTTTTCCGCTTCCTCGATGCGTTGGATATAAGCCTTCAATTCGTCTTTACTTGCCCAAGCCGTACCGTAAATACGTTGCAACATTTCATTATTGCTGTCGCCGCGCCAGTATGCGCCTGCCAGCTTGGTCAGCTTAAAGTTTTTCAAGAAACGGGTATTGGGAACATGAGGACCGCGGCACATATCGACGTATTCTTGATGATGATACATACCCATTGCTTCCACTTCAGGCATATCTTCAATCAGACGCAATTTGTACTCTTCGCCGCGATCTTGGAAAATTTTGACGGTTTCTGCACGAGGCGTCATCACTTTAATGACGTCATAGTCTTGTGCAATCAACTCTTTCATGCGCGCTTCGATAGCGGCCACATCATCAGGCGTAAATGGTTTTTCAGTTGCAATATCGTAATAGAATCCGTCTTCAATCACCGGGCCGATAACCATTTTTGCATCTGGGTAGAGCTGCTTGACCGCATGACCGACCAAGTGCGCGCAGGAGTGGCGGATAATTTCCACGCCTTCTTTGTCTTTAGGCGTAATGATTTGAACGTGGGCATCTTCGGTAATCGGATCGCAAGCATCCACCAATTTACCGTTAACCTTGCCCGCTACCGTTGCCTTTGCCAGACCTGCACCGATAGACGCTGCAATTTGCGCCACGGTAACGGGTGATTCATATTGGCGGACCGAACCGTCCGGCAAGGTAATGTTCAACATCAGAAAGCTCCAAAACATTAAAAAATAACGGCATAAAGCCGTTATGGAAATTTGGTAGGCACAATTGGACTCGAACCAACGACCCCCACCATGTCAAGGTGGTGCTCTAACCAACTGAGCTATGTGCCTTCATCTAAGTCGCTTATTGTAACGAAGCGTGTTCCCTTTTGCAAGCATCTGTAAATACTTTTCAGACGGCCTGAATATTTTTGTTTGATTTATACCTCATTTTTTATTTCCTCCGTCATTCAGGCCGTCTGAAGCATTGTTTTGACAAAGATAAAATCCGGCCGTCAACCAACGAAAAATCCTTTATAATCTGCCCTTTCATTTCGCACACACGCGAACGTCCAATCTATTATTACTATGCTCAAATTTACCTTACACAAAAAAGACGGTCATGCCCGACGTGGCACTTTGGAACTGAACCACGGCAAAATCGAAACGCCGGTATTTATGCCTGTCGGTACTTACGGTTCAGTCAAAGCGATGAACCCGCAAAACCTGCATGACATCAAAGCACAAATCATTTTAGGCAACACTTACCATCTGTGGCTGCGCCCAGGTTTGGAAGTCATCGAACAATTCGGCGGCCTGCACGAATTTATCGGTTGGAATAAACCGATTTTGACCGACTCGGGTGGTTTCCAAGTATTTTCGTTGTCCGATATGCGCAAGCTGACCGAAGAAGGCTGTACATTCCAAAGCCCGATCAACGGCGACAAACTGTTCCTCTCGCCCGAAGTGTCGATGAAAATCCAAACCGTGTTGAATTCCGACATCGTGATGCAGTTGGACGAATGCACCCCTGGCGAAGCAACGCACAGCCAAGCGCAAAAATCGCTGCAAATGAGCCTGCGCTGGGCGGAACGAAGCAAAAAGGCTTTTGAAGACCTGAAAAACCCGAATGCGCTGTTTGGTATTGTCCAAGGCGCGATGTATGAAGATTTGCGCGAAGAATCGCTGAAAGGCTTGGAAGAGCTCGACTTCCCCGGCTTGGCCATCGGCGGCTTGTCCGTTGGCGAACCTAAGCCCGAAATGTACCGTATGTTGCGCGCCGTCGGCCCTATCCTGCCGGAACACAAACCTCATTATTTGATGGGCGTCGGCACGCCTGAAGACTTAGTGTACGGCGTGGCACACGGCGTGGATATGTTCGACTGCGTTATGCCTACCCGCAATGCACGTAACGGCTGGCTGTTTACCCGTTTTGGCGATTTGAAGATCAAAAACGCCAAACACAAACTCGACAAGCGTCCGATTGATGAAAGCTGCACCTGCTACGCCTGTCAGAATTTCAGCCGCTCCTACCTGCACCATCTGCACCGTGTCGGCGAAATCCTGGGCGCACAGCTCAACACCATTCACAATCTGCACTTCTACCAAGTCATCATGGCAGAAATGCGCGAAGCCATCGAGCAAGGCAAATTTGCCGATTGGCAGGCGCAATTCCATGAAAACCGCGCCCGCGGTGTGGATTAATCCTTTAAAAGGCCGTCTGAAATCAGGTTTGGATTCAAACTGCTTTTCAGACGGCCTCAATATTCTTAATTAATAAAGCACAATCATGTCCCGTTTCCATACCGAACCGCCCTTAGCCTACACCGCACAAAACCGTACCGCCGTCCTGCTGCTCAACCTCGGCACGCCTGACGCGCCGACGGCTGCCGCAGTCAAGCCTTACTTGAAAGAATTTCTGTCTGATCAACGCGTTGTCGAACTGCCCAAGCTCTTATGGCAACCGATATTGCGCGGCTTGGTATTGACTTTTCGCCCGAAAAAAAGCGCGCACGCCTATGAAAAAGTTTGGTTTAAAGAAGGTTCGCCGCTTGAGGTTTACACACACCGCCAAGCAGAAGCCCTAGCCAAACATTTGCCCGATGTCATCGTCCGTCATGCCATGACTTACGGCAATCCAAGCGTTGCCGACGTTTTGGCGGAACTCAAAGCCCAAGGCGTGGGCAAATTGCTGGTCATTCCGCTCTATCCGCAATATGCCGGCTCTTCTACCGGCGCGGCTTTGGATAAAGTGTTCCAAGAGTTATTGCTGCAACGCAACCAAATGAGCGTCCGCACTGTCTCCCGTTATTACGACGATGCCGCCTATATTCAAGCCATGAAGCAGCATATTGAAGCCTATTGGACCCAAAACGGACGCGGCGAAAAACTGATGTTGAGTTTCCACGGTATTCCGCAAAAACATCACGATGACGGCGACCCCTATCCTGACGAGTGCCACCATACTGCCAAACTGCTGGCGCAGGCATTGGGCTTGTCCGAACAAGAATACATCGTTTCTTTCCAAAGCCAGTTTGGTAAATCCCAATGGGTCAAGCCCAGCACGCAAGCCCTGTTTGACCAACTTCCCAAGCAAGGCACGACCAAACTCGACGTCTTCTGCCCCGGTTTCATGGCCGACTGCCTCGAAACCATGGAAGAAATCGCCATTATGGGACGCGAACAATTCCACGCCGCCGGCGGCAAAGAATACCGTTACATCCCCTGCCTCAACGATTCCGCCGACTGGATTGCCGCACTTGCCCAATTAAGCCGGGCCAATCTGCAAGGCTGGATTTGACCTAAACCAAAGGCCGTCTGAAAAATCCACTTTCAGACGGCCTTTAGCGTTATCATCAAGTTATTCAAACGCAAACCAAGCGTGTAGCCATCAAAAACACTACTCAAAAAGGAACACATCATGACTGCACTCCGCCCTATCCTGCTCCTCCTGACCGCACTCAGCATCCCAACCGCTTTTGCCGCTGATGCCACGCTGATGAGCAAAGGACAAAAGATTTACGAAACCAACTGCGCCGCCTGCCACGGCAAAAAGGGCGAAGGCCGTGGCGCCATGTTCCCACCTTTATTCCAGTCCGACTATATCAATAAAAAACCGCAAGTGCTGTTGCAAAGTATGACCAAAGGCATCAACGGCTCGATTAAAGTAAACGGCAAATCCTACAACGGCTTTATGCCTTCTACCGCCATCAACGATGCCGATGTTGCCGCCGTTGCCACTTACATCATGAACGCCTTCAATAATGGCGGCGGTACGATTACTGAAGCAGATGTCAAAAAATCTCACGGGAAAAAATAAAACGTCTCTCCCCTAAAGGCCGTCTGAATATTTCAGACGGCCTTTTCGATATGGAACATATTCTTGTTTCCATATTTATGGTTACGCATCATCAACAAACATACGCAAAAAACCATCAAACCAAAAAAAGCATATGCGTTTTGTGTTAAAGTAAACATTATTTATCGGCTGTTTTGCGTCCAGGCCGTCTGAAAGGTTTTATGTCATGAACTTTTTCCGCAAGACTGTTTTATTTTTAGTCGTCCTCTCCATATTTGCCGCCTGCGGCTCCTTTATTTCCCAATACGTTTTGGGCATGAACCCGTGCGTATTGTGCATCCTGCAACGCTTGTGCGTATTGGCAGTCGGGCTGTTGGCCATTGTTACGGCATTCAGTTCTCAATCTTCCAAATTTGCCCGCTCGCTCTCGGCATTGTTGATTGCCGCTCCGGCCGTTTACGGCGCCGGTGTCGCCGCCTATCAAATTTGGCTGCAAAGCCTGCCGCCCGGCACCGCCCCTTCTTGCGGCGCACCTTGGACCTTCCGCCTGCGCGACTGGCCTTTGTTCGATTGGTTTGAACCTATCGTCCGCGGCTTTGGCAACTGCGCCGAGCCGGACTATCTATTCGGCGTCGCCCTACCGGTGTGGAGTATTTTGTATTTCAGCTTCGTGGTATTGCTGCTGCTTTGGGCTTGGTTGAAAACCAGAAAAATCTGATTGGTTTCGATATAAAAAGGCCGTCTGAAATTTCAGACGGCCTTTTGTTCTTTAAACTGTTTAGTCCAGATTCAACACGGCAGAAGTGTAAACGTCTTGTACGTCGTCCAAATCTTCCAATGCGTCAATCAGTTTTTGCATCTTAACCGCATCTTCGCCGCTCAATTCAGTTTCGTTTTGGGCGCGCATGGTAACGTCGCCGTCAACAGATTTGTAGCCTGCGGCTTCCAAAGCCGATTTCACACCGGCCCAGTCGTTCGGCGCGGTAATCACTTCGATGGAACCGTCGTCGTTGGTGATGACATCTTCCGCACCGGCTTCCAAAGCTGCTTCCATCAGCGCATCTTCGTCAACGCCCGGTTCAAACACCAAATAGCCTTGATGAACGAAGTTGAACGCTACGCAGCCGTCGGTACCCAAGTTACCGCCGTTTTTAGTGAACGCATGGCGCACATCGGCAACGGTACGGGTTTTGTTGTCGGTCAGACAGTCCACCATCAAAGCCGCGCCGCCGATGCCGTAGCCTTCGTAACGCAACTCGATGTATTCCACGCCTTCCAGATTGCCCGTACCTTTGTCGATGGCACGTTGCACGTTGTCTTTAGGCATATTGTTTTCAGCGGCTTTTTCCAAAGCCAGGCGCAGGCGCGGGTTCGCGCCGGGATCGCCGCCGCCCATGCGGGCAGCAACGGTAATTTCTTTAATCAGACGGGTGAAGATTTTGCCGCGTTTGGCATCTTGTCGGGCTTTTTTGTGTTGGATATTTGCCCACTTACTATGGCCTGCCATGTTGATTCCTTTCGTTTTTTCACGCGCTGAGGCGGAATTTGCTTCATTTGTAAGGCGTGCATTTTATCATAAGTTGCCTTTAGCCAAAATATTCAGACGGCCCGAATATTTGCAAAAACAGGCCGTCTGAAAACAAAGAAACTTTTTTAAATAAAGAAGCACATTTGCGGCAAACCTTTGTCAGTTTTTCGTTTTAATTCACGAAGGTTTACGGTATGATGACAAAATCGGTCAAAATTGTTAACAACTTAACCGGTATCGAATGGCAAAACGGCCTGCTCGCCGATATTGCCAAACGCGAAAAATGAGTGGGAGTAGTTACCCGTATCATTTTATTTTTATTGTTTTTATTAAAGGTTTTATTATGGAAGAAATATTGTCTGCTCTGGTGGGTGCAGTCAATCTGGTTCTTTGGGACTACCTGCTGATTTATGCCTTAATCGGTATTGGCCTGTTTTTTACCCTGTACTTGGGCGCGCCGCAAGTGACCAAATTAGGAAC
This sequence comes from Neisseria subflava, assembly GCF_003044935.1. NCBI lineage: Bacteria > Pseudomonadati > Pseudomonadota > Betaproteobacteria > Neisseriales > Neisseriaceae > Neisseria > Neisseria subflava. The sequence continues at coordinate 928,534 of NZ_POXP01000001.1, forward strand.
AGGTTTCAAATCCGTTTTCGGCGGCTTGTTCAGCAAAAAAGACAAAGACCACGAAGGCAAATCCCTGTCTCAATTTCAAGCGCTTGCCGTAGCGATTTCCGCGCAAATCGGTACCGGTAACGTTGCCGGTGTCGCCACTGCGATTACTGCCGGCGGCCCGGGTGCCATTTTTTGGATGTGGTTGTCTGCCATTTTGGGCATGTCTACCATTTTTGCAGAAGCCGTTTTGGCGCAAAAATACCGCGTGGTCAGCCACGGCAAATACATCGGCGGCCCTGCGTTTTACATCACGCACGGTCTGACCCCGAAAATCGGCCGGGGCGCGGCGCGTTTCCTGTCCGGCTTTTTCTCCATCGCCTTGATTATTGCGCTGGGCTTCATCGGCAACGCAACCCAATCCAATTCCATCGCCTCGGCCATGAATTTGGCTTTCGATATTCCTCCGATGGCTGTCGGCATTGCTTTGGCAGTATTCGCCGGCCTGATCATCATCGGCGGTATCAACCGCATTGCCGGTATCGCGCAATTTGTCGTGCCGTTTATGGCGGTAATTTACATCTTGTGTGCCGTGATTATTTTGTTCAAATTCTCCGACCACATCATCCCGATGTTCCACAGTATCTTTGTTGCCGCCTTCAATCCTGAAGCGGTATTGGGCGGTGCGGCCGGTATCGGTATGCGCGAGGCCGTCCGTTTTGGCGTGGCACGTGGCCTGTTTTCCAATGAAGCCGGTATGGGTTCGACCCCGCACGCTCATGCGACTGCCAACGTCAAACACCCTGTGCAACAAGGTATGGCCGCATTTATCGGTATCTTTATCGATACGCTGATGGTCTGCACAGCAACCGCGCTGATTATCCTGCTGACCGATGCCAACCTGTCCGGCGAAACCGGTGCTGCGGTTACCCAACTGGCTTTTAACAAAGCCTTTCCGGGTTTCGGTTCGCAACTGCTCGCCGTCTGTCTGACCTTCTTCGCCTTTACCACCATCATCGGCTGGTACTACTTCGGCGAATCCAATATCCGCTTCCTGTTCCGCGGCAAACACTTGGGCATCTACCGTGCACTGGTTTTGGTGGCCATCGTACTGGGTACCTTGGGCAAAGTGGATTTGGTTTGGAGTATGTCCGATATGTTCAACGGCTTTATGGTCTTGCCGAACTTAATCGCCCTCTTCCTGCTACGTAAGGAAATCCGTGCGGTTTACGACGATTATCTGGCGCAAACCAAAGCCGGCAAAGAGTTGACCTACAACTACGAATTCCACGAATTCCACGACAAAAACCCAGGTTAACGACAAACAAAAACCTCTCAGTCAAACTGAGAGGTTTTTTTATTTCAGGCCGTCTGAAACTACAACACATAAAAATAAATGCTGATAAATTGCGTCAAACTGCCTGCCAAGACAAATAAGTGCCAGATACCGTGGCCGTGGCGGATTTTCGTATCGTTGATAAACCAATAAATCCCCGCGCTATACAATACGCCGCCCAACACCAGCCAAAATAATCCACCGGTCGAAAGCGACTGTATCAGCGGCCATACCGCCACCACAATCAGCCAGCCCATCAACACATAAATCACCATCGACAGCAGCCGTTTCTCGCTTTTGCGCCCAACCGTCAGCTCTTGAACAATGCCCAGCAAAGCCAGTCCCCACGACACGCCGAAAAGCGACCAGCCCCAGCCGCCGTGAAGGGTAATCAGCGTAAACGGCGTATAGCTGCCTGCAATCAAAAGATAAATCATACAATGATCGACCTTTTGCAAAATCGCCTTGGCTTTCGGCTGCGGAATACTGTGGTATAAGGTTGAACCCAAATACAGAAGCAGCAGGCAGATTCCGTAAGTCAGTGCACCGGCAATCCGATAGCCGTCCGCCGATTCCACCGCTTTCACCAGCATCAGCACCAAGGCCGCCACTGCCAATAAGAAACCGGCCAAATGGCTGTACGCATTAAATCTCTCGCCGTGATACATGAACCATTCTCATTTCTAAAAAACCAAAGTGTACGCGAAGACAGAGGCTTCGTCAGAGAAATCGGTTTAAAAATAAGTTAAAGCGCAAAGGCCGTCTGAAAAACACGGCCTCGCAATATAACAAAAACATCTTTGCAACAAACAAACCATTCTTTCCCTTTTTCAGACGGCCTCACTAAAGTATCGACTATCGCCAAGATTGCAAAGAGAGAAAAAATGTCCATCCAAAACCACCACCTCGACTGGCTCGAAGCCGAGTCTATCTACATCATCCGCGAAGTCATTGCCAATGCCCAAAATCCGGCCTTGCTGTTTTCCGGCGGTAAAGACTCCGTCGTATTGCTGGCGCTTGCCGTCAAAGCCTTCCAAATCGAAGGCCGCCCGCTGAAGCTGCCGTTCAAACTCCTGCACGTCGATACCGGCCATAATTACCCCGAAGTCATCCGGTTCCGCGACGACACGGTCGCACGCACCGGCGTACAACTTGTGGTCGGCAGCGTAGAAGAGTCTATCCGCAAAGGCAGCGTCGTCTTGCGTCGCGAAACCGATTCGCGCAACGCCGCCCAAGCCGTTACGCTAGTTGAAACCATTGAAGAACAAGGCTTTGATGCGCTGATGGGCGGCGCACGCCGCGATGAAGAAAAAGCGCGCGCCAAAGAACGCATCTTCTCTTTCCGCGACGAGTTCGGCCAATGGGATCCCAAAAACCAACGTCCTGAATTATGGTCGCTCTACAATACGCGCCTGTTCCAAGGCGAAAACATGCGCGTGTTCCCGATTTCCAACTGGACGGAATTGGATATCTGGCAATACATCGCACGCGAAAAACTCGCATTGCCGCCGATTTATTACACCCACAAACGCGAAGTTGTCGAACGCAACGGCCTGCTCGTTCCCGTTACCCCGTTGACCCCAAAACGCGAAGGAGAAGTTGCCCAAATCCGCGATGTCCGTTTCCGCACCGTCGGCGATATTTCCTGCACCTGCCCGGTTGCCAGCACCGCCGCCACACCCGAAGACATCATTGCCGAAACCGCCGCCGCGACCATTTCCGAACGCAGCGCCACGCGCATGGACGACCGCGTATCGGAAGCGGCAATGGAAGAGCGCAAAAAACAAGGCTATTTCTAAACCGTTTTTTCAGACGGCCCCTATATATTTCAAACCCGAACAACACGGCAACGCCATCAGCCCCTGCCGTGTTGTTTGCTTTATTATTCTTGCAAATATCATTTAACAACAAAAGCTTAATCGACCATCCTTACCAAGCGACAAACAATAAAACATAAACAAACATGGTATAATGAACGCTTACAGGCAGAGATTTAGACAAAAGTCTCAGGCCGTCTGAAGGAGGAAAAACATGAATCGACGCGTTTATATCGTACATGGCTTTGAAGGCAATCCGCACGGCAACTGGTTTGACTGGCTTTGCGCCCAAGTCAAAAGCACCGGCGCACAAGCAATCTCCCTCGCCATGCCCAATCCCGACAAACCAAGCACGACCGCGTGGCAGTTTACCCTTGACCAGCACATCGGCAAGCCCGATGCCCATACCTTCCTAGTCGGCCACAGTCTCGGCTGCATTACCCTCCTTCACTTCCTCAGCCGCCAACAACCGCAAAAAATCGGCGGCCTGCTGCTTGCTGCCGGTTTTGCCGATACGCTGCCGCCCCTGCCTGCACTCGATGCCTACATTAAAGCAGCGTCCCCCGATTTCGACATCCTGCGCAAAATCGACATGCCCAAACACTGTCTGGTTTCCGACAACGACACCCATGTTCCGCCCGAATTGACTTTGGACATGGCGGCCAAACTCAAAAGTCCTGTTACCCATATTCCCGAAGGCGGCCATTTGATGGCTTCGGACGGCTTTACCCAACTGCCACAGGCTTGGGAAGCACTGAAACCCATGTTGACCGAATAAACACACACTAATCCAGTTTTCAGACGGCCTTGTTTGTCTTCCCTCCCCATAACAGGCCGTCTGAACGACAATAAAAAACAACCTGCCCTTTCAAGCAGGTTGTTTCTTTTTATGCCTCATTGACGGCAAATTTAATATTGCACCGTCCATTCAATCTCGCCGCCGGCCCTCATCGGTACAAGCTCACCATCGCCGTAAGGTACGCTGGCAGGAACGGTTTGCGTTTGTTTGACCAATGTGATGGTATCGGAATTTTCAGGCAGACCGTAGAAACGCGGGCCGTTTTTAGAAGCAAAGGCTTCCAGTTTATCCAACGCGCCTGCTTTCTCAAACACTTCGGCATAAAGCTCAATGGCAGTCATCGCGCTGAACATACCGGCGCAACCGCAAGCATTTTCTTTGGCAGTTTTGGCATGTGGCGCAGAGTCCGTGCCGAGGAAGAATTTGTGCGCCTTATCGCCGGTAACAGCGGCAACCAAAGCCTGACGGTGGGTTTCGCGTTTGAGAACCGGCAAGCAGAAATGATGAGGGCGCACGCCTCCGACCAAAAGGTCGTTGCGGTTGAGCAGCAAGTGTTGCGGCGTCACAGACGCAGCCACATTATCGCCGGCTTCCAATACCAGTCGGGCAGCCTCGGCAGTAGTGATGTGTTCAAACACGACTTTGAGGTTGGGCACTTGTGTTAAAACTGGCTTCATCACGCGCTCGATAAAGGCAGCCTCGCGGTCGAAAATATCAATTTCAGGATCAGTGACTTCGCCGTGAACCAAGAACAAAATGCCCTGTTTCGCCATTTCTTCCAACACGGGAATCAGCTTAAACAAGTCGGTCACGCCGGAATCGGAATTGGTGGTCGCGCCTGCAGGATAGAGTTTAAAAGCCACAATACCGGCAGCTTTGGCTTCACGCACGAGTTCGGGCGTGGCGTTGTCGGTCAAATAAAGCGTCATCAACGGCTGGAAGGTGCTGCCTTCAGGCAGGGCGGCCATAATGCGCTCTTTGTATGCTTGGGCATCGGCAACGCTGATGACGGGCGGCTTCAGGTTGGGCATGATAACCGCGCGGCCCATTTGTCGGGCGGTGTACGGGGCAACGGCTTTGAGTGCGTCGCCGTCGCGCAGGTGTAAGTGCATATCGTCGGGACGGATGATGGTCAGGGTTTGCATAGCTTACTTTCGAGTGGTTTGGTTTGATAATGTTTCAGACGGCCTTTATTCGGCGGTAACGGTTTCTATCGATTTGATGTTTCAATCGTCAACTGATCTAAGGTAAAACGGCGGCCTTATTGTCGTAAGAATGATGGGTCAAATAAAAAACAGCCTGTACTGGAAAATGCTCGGATGACGTTATTTTAACGGTCAGCAAGGTTTCTTTCGGACTACCGGACGCGCGCCATGCGTAGGAAATCTGACGCATAGGCAATGGGGTTTCCGCCAAATTATCGGCACGCAACTCAGCGTTCAAACCTTGTGGCGGATTTTCTGCCAAAGCCAAAAATTGTTTAAAAATCAGATGGTCATCGGCTTTAGCCGTGCGCACGCTGCAACTGTCTTCAGTCAGGTTCAAATAATAATCTGCGCCGTTTTCCGTTTTCTTCCAAATGCTTAATGCCTCCAAATCCATCATTCCGGCAGGCAAATCGGCAATATCTTTTTTCGACAATAAAACCAGTTTGTTGGCATTGGCAAACTCGCCGACAAGGGCGGCATCGCCGTCTGCGGCCACGCAGCTTTGGCGGAACAAGTCGGTTACATTTTGGGCATAATCGGCAGCGTTCTGCGGCGAAACGCCTTCATTGCCGCATGCACTGAGGCAGACAGCCAATACAGCGAGAGACAATGCGACGGCTTTAGACATTTCAGACGGCCTTTATTTATGTTTCAACACCAGCTTGAACACGCCGTCGGCCTCGCTCGATTCCAACAAGACATGTCCGGTCTGACGGCAAAACGCTTCAAAATCGCCGGGCGCGCCGCCATCAGTAGCCAATACGGTCAGCACTTCGCCTTCCTGCATTTGCGCCAAAGCTTTTTTGGCACGCAAAATCGGCAGAGGGCATTTCAAACCGATGACATCCAGAGTTTGTGTATTCATGATGAAAACTCGTCATATTAATTAGAATTAACGTCAATTATACCGCACTTACTTGCACCCCACCCTGCAAGCCCATAAAATAAAGCCGTTTTTCACTTTGGAGCTGTCTATGCGCCGTTTTGCCCTTCTCGCTCTCAGCCTTGCCGCAACTCAAGCATTTGCTTTGGGTTTCAGCCAAAAGGATACGCTGACCAACACGCGTTATCAGGAAAGCCCTGAAGAAGTTGCCGCACGCGAATTTAAAGAACACAAAGCCGAGTTGCCGCCCTTGCCCGATACCCAATCGGGCGATTGGTTCGACCTCTATGTCAACGAAACCTACGGCAAGCAGCCCAAAATCCTGCTCAGCAGCCTGCAAATCATGCCTGCGCCTGACAACAGCATCCGCTACGTCTTGAACGTGCGCTCCGACAAAGGCTACGACAACCTCTCCGTCGAAGGCCTCTATTGCGCCCGCACGTCCTTTACTTACAGCAACGACAAGCGTTCATCTTACAAAGTATTCGCTTACGGCGACACAGTAAACCACCGCTGGATCGAGCCGCGTAAAGGCGATTGGAAGCTGATCGGCAATGCGTTCAGCCGCAACGATGCCCTGCACACCGCCCTGTATCAGGCATTCTGTATCGACGGTATGCCGACAACGGTTGAAGGCTTGGTACAACGTTTGAAAGAACGTGGTGGCCGTCACGGCACAACACTGACCAACCACGACAAATAAACTGCTTTAATCAAGAAAAAGGCCGTCTGAAATTTTTCAGACGGCCTTGTCTTTCAAGACGGCTTAGAATTTGTGATACAGGCCCACAGAAGCGGCTTTTTGTTCAACGCCGCCTTTGTTGGCTGCAGTCAGACGGGTTTTGTTGCCGACTTTCAGATACGCCAGTTGGGCATTGATGCCGGTGCGTTTGCTGAAGGTGTATTGGCCGCCGACAACGACTTGGTCGAATTTATCCACCAATTTCTCGCCGCTGTTCACGCCCTGGGCAGGCCAGCCGTGTGCGTAAGTAATGCGTGGGGTCACGTTGCCGAATTTGTAGCCGACAGTTACCGCTGCATCAACCACTTTCACGGCTTCAGATTTGCCTGAATCGACAGTAATGTCACTACCCTTGTACTGATTAAAACCATCGGTGAAATAACCTAAATATTCGTTGCCTGTCTCATGACCTTTGGCATAGTGTACGCCGCCGCCGACAAAGAGATTGTCTTTGTCGTAATAAGTTTCAACTTTGGCAATTTGTGCCGCTTTGACTTTGCCTGAATTGTCGGTGTACGCGCCGTTGTAGTGGCCGTAAGCCGCATTGGCAGTAAAGCCGTTTTTAGAGAAGCTCACGCCGCCGGTGTATTGGTCTTTGGCCGGTTTGGTGTGCGTGTATTTGTCTGAAGGATTGCGGTTGTCGCGCGGTGCGTAAGACACGTTGAATTTGAATCCGCCGAAATCCGGGCTGTCGTAGCGTACAGCGGCGTTGCGGTTGCCGGTACGGGTAAAGATGCCCAAGCCTGCGGCATTGGTTTTGTACATCCATGGATCGATGGTGTCCATTTCGTTCAGCATATTGCTGAGTTTACCGGCGCGAATCTTACCGAAGTTACCTTGCAGGCCGATGAAGGAATCACGAGTGGCAAAACCTTGGGAACCGCCGGTAATGGCCGTTTTTTGTTCAACTTGCCAGATGGCTTTCAAATCGCCGCCCAAGTTCTCGCTGCCTTTGAAACCGATACGGGAGGTATTGTCATTGATGCTGGTTGCGGTAGAGCTGGTTTCAGAACCTGCGTCACCTTTGATTTTGACCTGACCGACGGTCACGCTGCTTTTGATTTGACCATACAGAATCACTTCTGCAGATGCAGCCAGCGGCAAACCGGCAATAACCAAAGCGATAATCGATTTTTTCATTATTCTCTCCAAAACAAAGTTAAAATCTCGTGAAAACACGTTTAGCAATATTAATGTTTTCCAACGCTACAAACAACTACTTTCATCTTGATAAGCACTTTTATTCATTAGAGTTTAGACTTTTTACAACATTTTCAAATAAAACAGGCCGTCTGAAAGAAATTTCAGACGGCCTCTCCCATTCAAAGTTACTGCAAGGACAATCATCCCTCTTATTGCAATCATTTAATCAAAAATGATTGCTTGATAAATGTTTGCCATATATCAACTCAACATTCCCAAATTGCCACTATCATTAACTTTCTTCTTATGAAGAAGTTTTTTTATATCAATAATTTATTTGGTATAAATTTTTTCTTTTACCTAATATAAATAAACAGGAGCCCTTATGTTGAACAAACATCTCTTTTTATCTTTGCTAATGGCTGTCTCTACTGCAACGGTATCCGCCGAAACCCATCATGCACATTGGTCTTACACAGGTGAAAACGATGCTGCACACTGGGGCGATTTGAGTGAAGACTTTGCTGTCTGCAAAACAGGCAAACAGCAATCTCCAGTGGACTTCTCCACGACAAAAACAGTAAAAGGCAAACAACCGGCATACCGTTACAACGTCGCCGACTACAAAGTAGAAAATAACGGCCATACCCTTCAAGCTACGCCGCAAGGCAAGGCTCAAACCATCGTGATTAACGGTAAAACCTATACCTTCAAACAATTCCACTTCCATACGCCGAGCGAACATACTTTCAAAGGCAAACATTTCCCGATGGAAGCGCATTTCGTCCATCAAGCCGAAGACGGTACTTTGGCGGTCATCGGCTCTGTATTTAAACCGGGCAAAAACAACCCTGCCTTGTCTGCACTCACTGCTAAAAAACTGAAAGCAGGCGAATCCGTAACGTTGAAAAACTTGAATATCCAAGCCCTGCTGCCTAAAGATAGCAAGTCCTTCCAACTGAAAGGCTCCCTGACAACGCCGCCTTGCAGCGAAAACGTGACTTGGGTTGTCTTAAAAACTCCGGTTCAGGCAGATGCGGCGCAGTTTAAAGCCATGCGCGACATTATCGGCGGCGAAAACAACCGTCCCGTACAACCTTTGAACGACCGCGAAGTCAATGAAGACAAATAACTTCTAAGGCCGTCTGAAAACAAAAAAACACCCGGATAACGGGTGCTTTTTCAATCACATCAATCAGGCTTTTTTGTTACCCAACGCGGCTTTCACAAACGCACTGAACAAAGGATGGCCTTTGCGCGGATTGGAAGTAAATTCCGGATGGAACTGACACGCGAAGAACCAAGGATGATTTGGCAATTCGATGGTTTCAACCAAACGCTCGCGGCCTGAGGATACGCCGCCGATGACCAAACCGGCTTTTTCCAACTGAGGAACATAGTTGTTGTTAACTTCGTAGCGGTGGCGATGGCGTTCGCGGATATGTTCGCTGCCGTAGATTTTTGCGGCAAGGCTGCCCGGTTTGAGGTCAACTTCTTGTGCACCCAGACGCATGGTGCCGCCCAAATCGGCAGATTCGTCACGGGTTTCTACGCTGCCATCGGCAGTTTGCCATTCGTCAATCAGGGCAACGACAGGCGCGGCGCATTTCAAGTCAAACTCGGTAGAGTTCGCACCTTTCAAGCCTGCAACATCGCGGGCGTATTCGATCAGGGCAATTTGCATGCCCAAGCAGATGCCCAAGTATGGTACGTTGTTTTCACGCGCATAGCGTACGGCGGCAATTTTGCCTTCTACGCCGCGTGAACCGAAGCCACCCGGCACCAAAATCGCGTCCATGTCTTTGAGCATGGAAACGTCGCCATTGCCCTTCTCGATGCTTTCGCTGTCGACAAAGGTAATTTGTACGTCGGTTTCAGTGTGAATACCAGCGTGTTTCAGGGCTTCGATCAATGATTTGTAGGACTCGGTCAAATCAACGTATTTACCGACCATCGCAATTTTGACGGTATGTTTCGGATTTTGAATCGCATGAACGATTTTCTTCCATTCGGTCAAATCGGCTTGTTTGACATTCAGCTGCAACTGCTCGGTAATAATGCTGTCGATGCCTTGGTTGTGCAGCATTTCAGGGCATTCGTAGATGCTGTCCACATCGTAGCTGCCCACGATGGCACGTTCTTCAACGTTACAGAACAAAGCAATCTTACGGCGCTCGTCCGCAGGCATTTCTCTGTCCATACGGCAGATCAGGATGTCAGGTTGCAAACCGATGCTCAACATTTCTTTAACGGTATGCTGGGTTGGTTTGGTTTTGATTTCGCCGGCGGCGGCAATGTAAGGAACATAGCTCAGGTGGGCAAACAATGTATTGTTGCGGCCGAGCTGGCTGCGCATTTGGCGGATGGCTTCCAAAAAAGGCAACGATTCGATATCGCCGACTGTACCACCGATTTCGACAATCGCCACATCATAACCGGCCGCGCCTTCATGGATACGGCGTTTAATTTCATCGGTAATGTGCGGAATCACTTGTACGGTACCGCCCAAATAGTCGCCGCGACGCTCTTTGGCAATCACGTTTTCATAGACTTGGCCGGTACTGAAGCTGTTGCGGCGGGTCATGGTGGCGTTGATGAAACGCTCATAGTGACCGAGGTCGAGGTCGGTTTCCGCGCCGTCATCGGTTACGAATACTTCGCCGTGTTGAAACGGGCTCATGGTACCCGGGTCAACGTTGATATACGGGTCAAGCTTAAGCATGGTCACGTTCAAGCCACGCGACTCGAGAATAGTAGCAATAGAAGCGGCGGCGATACCTTTACCCAAAGAAGATACAACGCCGCCGGTTACGAAAATGAATTTAGTCATGATGTGATACCCATGTTGGAATGTGTGATTTTAACTTGAAGCAGCATATTCTGGCAAACGGCAAAAGCTTCAGGCCGTCTGAAAACAGCGTTTTCAGACGGCCTTATCATACTAATTCTATATATCAGCGCAACTCGCGGCGCAGGATTTTGCCAACGTTGGATTTTGGCAACTCGTCGCGGAATTCGATGTCTTTCGGCACTTTATAAGCAGTCAGCTCTTTACGGCAGAAATCGATCAGTTCTTCCTTGGTCAAAGACGGATCTTTGCGTACGACGAAGACCTTAATCGCTTCGCCGGTTTTCTCGCTTGCCACGCCGATACAGGCAACTTCCAAGACTTTGTCGTTGCTGGCCACCACTTCTTCGATTTCGTTCGGATATACATTGAAACCGGATACCACAATCAAATCTTTTTTGCGGTCCACCAGCTTCAGCCAGCCTTTTTCATCCATCACGGCAATGTCACCGGTCTCTAAAAAGCCGCGTGCATCGATTGCTTTGGCGGTTTCTTCAGGACGGTTCCAATAGCCTTTCATCACTTGCGGACCGCGTACCCACAATTCGCCCGGCTGTCCGATAGGCACTTCTTTGCCGTCCGCATCACGTAATTCGACTTCAGTCGAAGGAACCGGCAAACCGATACCGCCGCTGTAAGCCTCGATATTCAAAGGATTGCAACATACGCCTGGGCTGGCTTCGGTCAAACCGTAAGCTTCCACAATCGGCGTACCGGTGATTTTTTTCCATTTTTCCGCTACGGCTTTTTGCGTTGCCATACCGCCGCCCAAAGTCAGCTTCAAACGGGAAAAATCGACTTCGGCGAAATCCGGACGGTTAACCATCGCATTAAACAGGGTATTCACACCGATGAACACGCTAATCGGTTCTTTTTTCAATTCACCGATAAACCCCTTCATATCGCGCGGATTGGTAATCAGGATGATTTTAGAACCGGTATTCGCAAAGATCATCAGGTTTACCGTCAAGGCAAAGATATGATAAAGCGGCAACGCGGCAATAACCGTTTCTTTGCCTTCGTGCAGGCTGTTTTTAATCCATTCTTTTGCCTGCAACATATTGGCGCAGATATTGCCGTGACTGAGGACGGCGCCTTTCGCCAAACCGGTTGTACCGCCTGTATATTGCAGCAAGGCAGTATCGTCGCGCGTCAACTCGACTGGTTTGAACGCATTTGCCGCACCTTGCTTCAAGGCCGTCTGAAAAGTCACGGTATTGGGAATGCGGTATTCCGGCACCATTTTTTTTACTTTGCGGATGACAAAGTTCATCAACGCGCCTTTAATCATGCCGAACATCTCGCCGACCGACGCGACAATCACATGTTTGATTTGCGTACGCGGCAACACCAGCTCCAGCGTATTGGCAAAGTTCTCCAACACGACAATCGTTGTCGCGCCGCTGTCTTTCAACTGATGCTCCAACTCGCGCGGCGTATAAAGCGGATTCGTATTCACTGCCACCAAACCTGCCTGCAAAATACCGAAAAGTGCAATCGGATATTGCAAAACGTTCGGCATCATAATTGCCACACGCTCACCGCGCGGCAGTTTCAATACGTTTTGCAGGTAAGACGCAAAATCAGTCGCCAACTTGCCCACTTCGGCATAAGTCAGCGTTTTGCCCATGTTTTGAAAAGCAGGTTTATCCGAGAATTTCTCAACACTTTGACGGAATACGTCGCTGATGGAGCTGTATTGAGAAATATCGATTTCAGGGTTTACGCCTTGTTCGTAGCTTTTGAGCCAGAGTTTTTCCATATTGATCAGTCTTTGTTTTAGTCGTTTTTTGAAATCAAGGCCGTCTGAAAGGCTTTATTCAATCTGCCGCTTCGTTTTCAGACGGCCCTTTTATTAAGCAGTAATAATGACAGGCTTGTCGGTGGACATGATGATACCGCCGCCCAAGCACACATCGCCGTCGTACAGTACCGCAGATTGGCCTGGGGTTACTGCCCACTGCGGCTCGTCAAAGACAAGCTCGATGGTTTCATCATCTAAATAACGCAACGTACAAGGCGCGTCAGCCATACGGTAGCGCGTTTTGCAGGTATAGCGGCCTTCTTTCGGGCGTTCGGGCAATGTGAAACTCAAATCGTTCATAATCAGGCTTTGCGTATAAAGCAAAGGATGGTCATGGCCTTGGACGACAATCAGTTCGTTTTTGGTCAAATCCTTGGCCGCAACAAACCATGGTTCGCCTGCGCCGCCGATACCCAAGCCTTTGCGTTGGCCCAACGTGTAAAACATCAAGCCGACGTGTTCGCCGACTACTTTGCCTTCAGGGGTAACCATTTTGCCATTATTGGTCGGCAGGTATTTTTGCAGAAATTCGCGGAACGGGCGTTCGCCGATAAAGCAAATGCCGGTACTGTCTTTTTTGGTTGCGGTCGGTAATTTGAATTCTTCGGCAAGACGGCGGACTTCAGGCTTCTCCAACTCGCCTAATGGAAAAATCGCGCGCTCGAGTTGGAAAGGCTTGAGGCGGTATAGGAAATAGCTTTGGTCTTTGTTTTGATCCAAGCCTTTGAGCAGGTAATGCACGCCGTTGCGAACTTCTTTTCGGGCATAGTGTCCGGTGGCAATGGTATCGGCGCCCTGCTCTATGGCATAGTCCAAAAAGCATTTGAATTTAATTTCGGCATTGCACAAGACATCCGGGTTTGGCGTGCGGCCTGCGCTGTATTCTTTGAGAAAATAGGCAAATACGTTGTCTTTATATTGCGCGGCAAAATTGACGATGTCGATGTCGATGCCGATGATATCGGCAACGGCAATGGCATCAAAGGAATCTTGTTTGATGCTGCAATATTCGTCGTTGTCGTCATCTTCCCAGTTCTGCATGAACACGCCGCTGATTTGATGGCCTTGCTGTTTGAGCAGGGCCGCGGTAACGGATGAATCGACGCCGCCGGAAAGGCCGACGATGATGTTTGCTGGTGTGTTGGTAGTATTCATGAGCGGAATGTGGGTTTCAAATGCATTTTTTAAAGCGTGATTTTAGCACATTTTGATTTGACGACAGAAAAGGCCGTCTGAAAGCCCAATGACTTTCAGACGGCCTTTATATGCAAATTCAAGCAATTAGTGCTGATGCGCGCCACCGTGAGCACCGTGGTCGTGACCGTGATCCATACCGGATTGTGGTGCGGTTTTTACTTCCAGCTCGACAGTTTGAGGTTTGGCGTTTTTGAATTTCAGGGTTACAGGCACTTTTTCGCCTTCTTTCAATTGTTTTTTCAGACCCATGAACATAACGTGGTAGCTGCCTGGTTTCAGCTCGGTTACGCCTTTTGCAGCCAAAGGCACGCCGCCTTTAACTTCGCGCATACGCATAACACCGTTGTCGTTAATATGGGTGTGTACTTCAACGCGTTCTGCAACAGGGCTGCTGCCGCCTACCAAGAAGTCTTGTTTGGCTTCATCGTTTTGGATTTTCATGAATGCGCCACCCATTTTCATACCTTCGACAGTAGCACGGGCCCAACCGTCTTCAATATGGATACCGGCTGCAGATACGGAAGTTGCCAAGCCTGCCAGAATCAGGGTTGCCATTAATTTTTTCATGTTTTGCTCCTTGTGTTTGCCAAATGGCTGGGATATACAGTCTTCATCTTACAACCAAAGGCCGTCTGAAAACTTTGATATAGATTAATTAATACTATCTAATCCTAACGAATTACCATATTACCACATTTTTAAGCAGTTAATGCAATAATCCAAACAATAAATAACATGAACAAAGCCATCAATTGCGCGGCCGAGCCGGCATCTTTGGCACGCTTGGCCAGCTCGTGTTTTTCAGTAGAAGTATGGTCAACGGCTGCTTCGACGGCGGTATTAAACAATTCGGTAATCAATGAAATAAACGATGCGACAACAAGCACCATTTTGGTGACCGGGCCGAAACCAAGGAACAAAGCCAAAAAAATTAAAATCAGGTTCAGCCAAAAAACTTGGCGAAATGCGCTTTCATAACGATACGCGGCAGCCAGTCCGTCTTTGGAATAACCAAACGCATTGATGATGCGCTTAATGCCGTTTTTACCTTTTTTTTCAGATGCGTAGGAAGATGGTTCCATCATATTCTCAACATAAAAAGGCCGTCTGAAAAGAAACGGTCGGGTCAATTTTCAGACGGCCTTTGGGTTTATTGTTTTGCCCAAGATGCTACGGCATCTGCAAACATGGCGGCAACGTCGAAATCTTTTTGCTTCATGATTTCTTGGAAGCCGGTCGGGCTGGTTACATTGACTTCGGTCAGGTTGCTGCCGATGACATCCAAACCGGCAAGCAAAATACCGCGACGCTTCAATTCAGGCGCAAGGGTTTCTGCAATCTCACGGTCGCGCTCGCTCAATTCCTGTGCCACGCCGCGGCCGCCGGCAGCCAAGTTGCCGCGCGTTTCGCCGTTTTGCGGAATACGCGCCAAAGCATACGGAACAACTTCCCCACCGATAATCAGAATGCGCTTGTCGCCATGTACGATTTCAGGAATATAACGTTGCGCCATGATGGTGCGTGAATCAAGCTGCATCAGGGTTTCCAAAATACTGCCGATATTGGGGTCGGATTCGGTTAGGCGGAAAATGCCCATACCGCCCATGCCGTCCAACGGTTTGATGATGATGTCGCCGTGTTCTTTCAAAAAGGCACGGACATCGGCGGAACGTGTGGTAACCAAAGTCGGCGCGGTAAACTGGCTGAAGTTCAAAATCGCCAATTTTTCATTGAAATCGCGCATTGCCTGCCCGCTGTTAAATACTTTTGCCCCCTGCTGCTCTGCCAACGTCAAAAACTGGGTCGCGTACAGATATTGCATATCAAACGGCGGATCAGTGCGCATAATGACCGCATCGAAGTCTTTCAAGGCCGTCTGAACTTTTACCTCTGCTTTAAACCATTCATGATCGTCATCGTTCTTCGCACCGACAAACTCAAATGCCGCTGCCTGAGCCACTACCCAGCCTTCACGGACGGACAATTCTCCACTCAAGGTATGAAAAAGCTGCCAACCGCGCTTTGCCATTTCACGCATCATGGCGTAAGTAGTGTCTTTATAGGTTTTAAAACTTGCCATCGGATCGGCGATAAACAGGACTTTCATCAAAATTTCCTTGTAAACAGACGATATAATCATACCTTGTATTCTGCCTGCCTGAAAAGGTGGCAAAATATAGTAAAGGCCGTCTGAATCCTATTTTCAGACGGCCTTGAGGCTTTTAGGCAGCTGCTAAATGCAAGAGTTCGGCGGCATGGCTGCGTGTGGTATCGGTAATGATTTCGCCACCCAGCATACGCGCGATTTCCTCAATGCGCTGATGATGGTTCAAGACGCTGATTTCGCTGACAGTTTGTTCGCCTTCGCTATGCTTGCGCACCTGCCAATGGTTTTCACCGCAAGAGGCGACTTGAGGAAGATGGGTTACCGCCAAGACTTGATGTTTTTTACCTAAGGCACGCAAAGCTTTACCGACCATTTCAGCAACGCCGCCACCAATACCGGTATCCACTTCGTCAAAAATCAATGTCGGCACTTGCGTGTATTGGCTGGCAACCACTTGCAAAGCCAAGCTGATACGCGCCAATTCGCCACCGGAAGCGACTTTGTTCAAAGGACGGGACGGATTGCCTTTATTCGCCGCTACCTGGAATTGCACCTGCTCCAGCCCATGTGCGGTCGGCGAAGACGGCAACAAGACGATGTCAAAACGTGCGCCCTTCATGGCTAAATGTTGCATATGCTCGGTTGTTTCTTCGCCCAAACGGCCGGCTGCCTGATGGCGCATGGCAGAGAGGATATGCGCGGCTTCATGGTATTCGGCAAGATTGCGTGCGACTGTATTTTCCAAGGCTTCCAAATCGGCAGCAGCGTGCAGGTTTTGCAGTCGTTCGTCGATTTCTGCCAGCTTTTTCGGCAACTCTTCCGGCTCAATGCGGTATTTCCGCGCCATGCTCATCAATTCGCCCATACGGCTTTCTTGTGCGGCCAATTCATTAGGATCGATGTCGCTGCGACCGGCCACATCACGCATATTGGCACTGATTTCACCCAACTCGGCCTCAATACTTGCCAACATATTCAGGCTTTCGGCAAAGCGCGGCTCAATGTTTTGCAGATTGCCCAGCAGTTTTTGGCATTGGTAGATTTGACGTTGGATGCCGTTGTCGCCGTCTATGCTTTCGCCCACCTGCTCAGCGGTTTGCAGCAACTCGGCCGAATGCGCCAGGCTGTCGTGGCTTTGGCTTAAGGTTTCCCATTCGTTGGGTTTGAGCTCCAATTGGTTTAATTCATTAAACTGCCATTCCAAACGCTCGCGCTCGATGGCCATGGTTTCTGCCTGCTCTTGCGCTTCTTGCAGTGCCTTTTTTGCATTGACCCAATTTTGATAAAGCTGTTTGACTGTTTCCGCCTGCTCTTTGCTGCTGGCAAATGCGTCCAACAACTCGCGTTGCGCGGATTCTTGATTCAACGAATGATGGGCATTTTGGCCGTGAATATCGATTAACTGCTCGCCGATGGCTTTCAGCTGCGCCAATGTTGCTGCCTGATTATTGATATAACTGCGGCTTTTACCCTTGGCATCGATAATACGGCGGATGCTGAGCTCTTCCGCATCTTCTTCCAAAAAGCCTTGCTCCTGCAGCTGCGCTTTCAGTTCAGGCAAACTACTGATATCGAACAAAGCCGACAACTGCGCTTCTTTGGCGCCGCTGCGCACTTGGCTGTAATCGGCTTTATCGCCCAATAACAGGCCAATCGCATCCAGAGTAATCGATTTGCCTGCGCCGGTCTCGCCCGTCAATACGGTAAAGCCGTTTTGAAAATCAAGATTCAGGTTTTCAACAATGACAAAATCACGCAAAGAAAGTGCCAACAGCATTGCAGTATTCCTTAGTAAATCACCCGCACCCATGCGGAATAGCTTTAGATAAACTGATTATAACTAAGATTTTTTATAGTTTGAATCAGATTTTTCTTATAATTTATCTAAGATATTTAT
The DNA here is from genome assembly GCF_003044935.1 of Neisseria subflava. NCBI lineage: Bacteria > Pseudomonadati > Pseudomonadota > Betaproteobacteria > Neisseriales > Neisseriaceae > Neisseria > Neisseria subflava. The sequence continues at coordinate 946,291 of NZ_POXP01000001.1, forward strand.
TTTAAACAAATTATTTTTTAATCAGGCAATAAAAAGGCCGTCTGAATATTGCTACATGTTCAGACGGCCTAAATTTATTTTACTCTGCCAGCTCTACTTGTTCATGCCCCATCAATTCCTGCCCTACTCCTGCAAGCAGATTCAGATAACGCTCATACTGCTTGAGCATATCGGCAATCAATTCTTTTTGCGTCATATATTGCACATCGTATCCATCGCGCCCATCCGAAAAATACGTCAACGGTATGAACGTTGCCGCATATTTGAAATGAGGCAGGCTGTCTTCACGAATCAACTGGTCGGTAATTTCCCGCTTTACGGATTTAATCCCATAGACAAAATCCCTTACCGTCCCTTTATGCACCACCAGCTCCACCGACGGCTCATCCTGTTGCAACAGGCAACGGATTTCTACGTCCATATTGTATTTTTCGGTCAATTCGTTTTTCAATTCCTGCATTGCCGGAAGCGCCGTATTTTTCATAAATTTGATGATATCGACTTCCTGCGTCTGATTCATCATTTGGCCAAGGCGTTCCCTCCAATGATCGCCCGACCAGAAAATACTGCTCGGATTGACGGCGGTTGCAAAATAGTTGGCATCGTTGTTCAGGGCTTTCCACAAAGAAACCATCATAAAAATCATCAACACCGCAAACGGCAGAGACGCAATCAGGGTCATAGTTTGCAAAATAGGCAAACCGCCGGCACCCAACAACACAATAGCCACAGCCGAAATCAACACACCCCACATAACCGATTGCCACTTAGGCGAAGCCAGCCCTTTATCGCGCGAAGCAATATTGTTCAGCACATAAATGCCCGAGTCGGCAGAAGTGATAAAAAACAGCGCAATCACCAGCAATGCCACCAAGCTGCTGACGACCGGCCATGGCAAATAATTCAAAAAGGCAAACAACAGTTTTTCAGGCTCGTTGGTCAAGGCAGACAAGGCGCCGTTTGCCACATGCGTGTCCAGCCACAGGGCCGAATTGCCAAATACGGTAAACCACAAAATACTCATCAGGCTAGGCACTGCCAATACGCCAAAAATAAATTCGCGGATGGTCCTGCCTCGTGAGATTCGGGCAATGAACAAACCGACAAAAGGCGACCATGAACACCACCAAGCCCAATACAACACCGTCCAGCCGGTAAACCATTTTGTATGCTCAGGCTCGTAGGTATATGACTTAAAGCTGAACGAAACGAAGTTACTCAGATAAGTGCCCAAATTGTCGCTGAATGCGAAAATCAAATACGTCGTCGGCATACTCAACAAGACAAACAACAGCAATGACAGTGCCAATACCAAGTTGGTTTCACTCAAAATTTTGACGCCTTTGCCCACGCCCGAAGTTGCGGAAAATATGGCAATCGCCATCACAACAACGATAATGCCGACCTGCAAGACATAGCTGTTGTCCTGCACCCAGCCCATCTTCAACAAACCGGAACCCATTTGTGCCGCGCCAAATCCCAAGGTTGTGATAATACCGAACAAAGTCGCAATCAAAGCCATCACATCGATGGCATCGCCCATTTTGCCGTTGATTTTGTCTTTTAAAATCGGATAAAAGCAGGAGCGCAACGCCAGCGGCAATTTATAGCGGAAACCGAAATACGCCAAGGCAAGCGCAATGATTCCGTAGATTGCCCAGGCATGAATCCCCCAGTGGAACACCGTATGCAGAATCGCCTCTTGCGCATTGCCTTTGGCAATCGGGGAAGAGAAATGCGATAAAGGCTCGGCCACCCCGAAAAACATTAAGCCCACGCCCATACCGGCCGCAAACAGCATGGCCAGCCATGATAAAAACGAAAACTCAGGTTCGTCCTCGTTTGTACCCAGCCTGATACTGCCGAAGCTGCTGATGGGAAGCGCCAATAAGAAAATAAGGAATACAGAGAAAGTCAGAATGTAAAACCAACTGACATTTTGAAAAATAAACTGCTTCATGGCATTTAACAAAGCCTCAGTATTTTGAGGCCAAACCAAAGCAGCTGACAAAAGCAAAAGGACGAAGAAAAGCGTAATACCGACCACGCTTGGGTTGAAAGAAGATTTGTTTTGAATGAATTGTTTGAATTTCATATCGGTTCCGTAGTTGATACAGCGCATATTTGAAGAACAAACGGGCTGCCGATTGATAAAGAGGGAAACGTTTCCGTATGCCTTCTCAAACTATTACAGAATGAGAGATATTTATTCTAATAATTTTTAAATTATATCATAAAATCAATAAGTTATTAAAATAGATGAAAATTATATTTAAAATCATGATGTTATACAACAATAAAGGCCGTCTGAAACATAATTATTTCAGACGGCCTTTACATTCAAATCAGTTAATCAGCCTGCTTCCTGATTCAACTTCTTCAGCCTCCTCATCGCCTGTCGGCGGCGTTTCCATCAAATCAGGCAACACCAGCTCGCCCAATTCAGTCAGCGGCGGCAATTCTTCCAAACTTTCCAAACGCAAATCGCTTAAGAATGTTGCCGTTGTTGCCCACAATGCCGGACGGCCGACAGAATCACGGTGGCCGATGACTTCAATCCATCCTCTATCCTGCAAGGTTTGCATCACATTTTGCGACACCGCCACGCCGCGTATGCCTTCGATATCGCCACGCGTGACCGGTTGCTGATAGGCAATAATCGCCAGCGTTTCCATCACGGCGCGGGAATAACGCGGCGCGCGCTGCTCTTGCAGGCTGCCCAGTCGTTCAAACGCGGCTTGGGCGATTTGGAAGCGCCAGCCCTCATGGGTATGCACCAGTTGCAAAGCCCTGCCCTGCCAACGGGCCTTCAGTTGCGCCAACACATCAATCAACTTGTCTTGCGACAACGGCGGCACGCACAATTCGCGCATGGCTTTTTCGTTTAAGGGTTCGACTTGCGTCAACAGCGCCGCTTCAATCAGCGCATCGGGAGAAAGTTTTTCAGTCATAATAAAATCAATGTTCAGACGGCATAAACAGCAAAAGGCCGTCCTGAAAGACAATATGGTCAACGGTTTGTTACGCGCTCAAATGCACTTTCAGTTTTTCTTCGTCCAAAAACCAATGGCAAATTTCGGTATCGCCATCCAGCAAGACAGGTACCAGCTCATTGTACTTTTCTTCTAAAACCGGATCGGCATCGACATCAACAATATCCAGCTCAAATCCAAACTGCTCCTGATAAGGCTTTAATTGTTCGCGCATTTTGTGGCACAGGCTGCAATATTCCCGAAACATCAAGGTCAGTTTCATGGCGGTTACTCTCGGAGGGACAAAAGCGGCCATTGTATAGCAAAATACCGCCAAACCATACAGGCATGACAAAGGCCGTCTGAACAGGCGCGAAACGAAATCAAGGATTTCTGTCACGCCTTCAGACGGCCTTTGTGTGTATTCTAAAATTAAGACTGAACGTTAATACCGGCAGTCACGGTATTTTGGGCACTGCTTGCAGTCAAAAACGATGCAGCCAATTCGCCGCAGCAACCGCAACAAGTCGCCACGCCCAATTGAGCCTGCAAATCGCTCATAGTGGTTGCACCGGCGGCAATAGTCTCTTTGATGTCGTGGTCAGTAATGGCGTTGCAGATGCAGACAAACATGATGTGCTCCAATAATTTTGTTACCCTCTGTAATTGAGAGTAGGATTTATTCTTGAACGTAAATATAAATAAAAACGGTTTGCATTGCAATATTGGCACCGTCCTTTTGTTTTGAAATTTTTCTATGTAAATTTGTATTTTGATTGTTATTTTATAAATAGTAAACTTTATAACCGTTCAGACGGCCACGATAACAAAAGGCGGCATCTTCGAAATGCCGCCTCTATTCATGAACGGGAATGGTGTTCATCGACCATGTTTTTCAAACGAATATTGGCAACATGGGTATAAATCTGCGTGGTGTTGATATCGGAATGTCCCAACATCATCTGGACCGAACGCAAATCGACGCCGTGATTGACCAAATGCGTGGCAAAAGCATGGCGCAAACCGTGCGGACTGAGCAAAGCAATACCGGCCGCTTCGGCATATTCTTTGACTATCATCCATGCAAGCTGACGGCTGATGCCGCTGCGTTTCTGGCTGACAAACACTTCGTCGCAGATTTTGTTTTTTAGCAACAACGGGCGCGATTCGTTGCAATAGCGTTCCACCCAATATGCCGCTTCCTGTCCCAACGGAACCAGACGCAATTTGTCGCCCTTGCCTATGGTACGGATACTGCCGCGATGTAAATCGATATCGCTGAGCGTCAATTTGACGGCTTCGGTCACGCGCAAACCTGTTGCATACATGACTTCAAGCAAGGCTTTGTCGCGCAGCCCGTGCGGCGTTTCCACATCCGGCGCAGCCAGCAGCGCGTCGATTTGGGCTTCGGTAATCAGCGTGGGCAGTTTGCGTTCCGATTTCGGCGCCTTGAGAAAACGGGTGGGATTGTCTGCTCTTTGTCCCGTTTCCTCCAACCAGCCGTACATACGCTTGCAAGCCGACAATGCCCGCGCTTGGGACGTGCTTTTTTCCCCCTCCGCATACACGGCATCAGACAGGGCAAATTCATCAGCACTCAACCAATCCTGCCCGCACTCGGCCAAACGCGCTGCGATTTTAACCAAATCACGGCGGTAACTTTGCAGCGTATTGTGGCTGAGCCGGTCTTGCAGCCAAAGGGATTCAAGCAGCTTGTCTATTAAATCGTCCATACTCATCAAACTGTATTGAAAGGCCGTCTGAACGGCATAACTTTACATCCGTTCAGACGGCCTTAGGTTTTCAAAGCCCTATTTAAGAGGCTTGAGAGATTGTATCCAAAACTTCCTGCGCGTGTCCGGCCACTTTGACTTTGCGCCACTCATGGGCAATTTCGCCGTTTTCGTCCAACACAAACGTGCTGCGCTCAATGCCGAGGGATTCTTTGCCGTAAAGCTTTTTCAGCTTGATCACGTCAAACAGTTTGCAAACAGTTTCTTCTTTGTCGCTCAACAATTCAAACTGGAAGCCTTGTTTAGTGCAGAAATTCTGATGCGATTTGACACCGTCGCGCGAAATGCCGACAACGGTATAGCCCAATGCTTTGAATTGCTCCAATCGGGCATTGAAATCCAAGCCTTCGGTGGTACAGCCGGGAGTACTGTCTTTAGGATAAAAATAGACAACCAACGGCAAATGTTCGGCGGAGTTAAAATCGCTGCCGGAAGAAGATGGGAGTGTGAATTGATATTTTGACATATTATTCCTTTCAGACGGCCTAAACCTAGCCTTCGTTTATTTTTCGCTTAAATTCAAATAACTGCGCGTACCTTGAAAATCTTCCAATGCGCGCAACAAAAGCTGGAAGTGGTCGTCATTGCCGGCCAAATCCAACTCATCAGCATTGACGGTCAGCAAAGGCGCGCTTTGATACAAATGGAAGAAATGACTGTATTCGTCATGCACCCGTCCCAAATAGCCTTCAGGAAACAAGCTGATAATGCCTTCGTGACGTTTTTGCAGGCGTTTGCGGTTGTTTTCGACGGCGGTTTGCAGATAAATCACCACATCGGGTTCCGCGTATTGCGGCAAAATACGTTGCTTCATATCGGCAAAAAGCTGTTGCTCGTCATCATTCAAAACGATGGGCGTAAAAATACGGTCTTTTTCCAATAAAAAGTCAGCCACAACCATTCCGCCTTGTGCGCATTGGTCTTCAATAATATTCACGCTTTCAGCGCGGCGCGTCAGGAAGAAAAGTTCGGCAGCCAAGCCATTATTGGAAACATTGCTGTAAAATTTCATGAGAAACGGATTGTGATCCGGATTCTCCGACAACAGCAACGCACTGAAATGCTCTGCCAAGCGGCGGCTCAAAGCAGTCTTGCCACTACCGATGGCGCCTTCGACAACAATATAACGAGGATTCATAGTAACTCTTTGTAATGTGTTTCCCAACAATATTTTATAGCAAAAAAGGCGTGTCCAACACGCCCTTTCTTGTTTTAGTCCGTTTTTCAGACAGCCCTTATTCTTTCAACAGGCGAATACCCTGCCCGCCCAAAGCCTGAGCCAACTCAGCCGCACAGCCATGCTCGCCCAACTCGAAATCCGGAAGGATTTCAACCAACGGCAACATAACGAAACTGCGCTCATGCGCGCGCGGATGCGGCAAGGTTAAATGAGGGTCATCGCTGCGAATACCATCAAAATCGATAATGTCCAAATCCAAAGTGCGCGGCGCATTACGGAAGGTACGTTCGCGCCCAAATTCGGCCTCGATGCGGTTTAACTCTGCCAACAACGCTACGCCGTCCAATGAAGTTTTCACGGTACAAACGGCGTTCACAAAATCGGGCTGATCGTCATAGCCGACCGGCGCAGTCAGATATAGGGAAGATGTTTTTTCGAGCCGGATATGCGGATGCGCGGCCAATTCGGCCAAAGCAGCGCGAACCTGTTCGGTAGGATTGGCGAGATTGCTGCCCAAAGCGATAACGGCAAAATGCGGATACATTTCAGACGGCCTCTTTTAAAACGGCAGCGTTTTGGTTTTGGCAAGGAAAACAATCGTGGCAACACACGACATGGCCAAAACGTAGACGATATAGAATTTCGGCGAACGCGGACGCGAACGCATCATAATCATGCCCAACACAATATAAACCAGCAACAGCAAGATTTTCATGCCGAGCCACGGTGCATTGAACGGCGAAAAATGGGTAATCTTCATCAGCCACAAACCGGTAAACAGCAACATAGTGTCGTTCAAATGCGGCATGGCTTTCCAAATGCCAGCCAACGGCTTCTCAGGATGACGCCAGAGCAGGAAAAAACGGATGTTGAACAACAGGATGGTAATGGCAACGAAAATCTGATGGCTGTATTTTACAAACAGATATTGCATGGCAGTTTCTTATGTTAAGGGTTGAAAAACAAAGCAGCTATTTTACCGCAAACATCTATTTCTGACGCAACTTTTCAATCGCCAGCAGATAGGGAGGCGCATTGCGGCGGTTGACAAAGCCATAGCGCAACACGGCAAATGCTTCCTGCGGCAAAGTTTCCGCCCATTGCACAATCGCCTCAGCCTCTATTCGGCCGGCTTCATGTCCCGGATACAATACCGCTACGGCAAGCCCGCCCTCTTTCAGCAAACCCAAAGTATCCGTCAACGCACGGATACTGCTTACCGCTTCAGTTGTACAATTTTTATCGCCACCCGGCAGCCAACCGAAATTAAATACCGCGGCATCTAAAGGCTCGTCGAGATAAGATAAAAGGTTTTCATGGCCGTCATGTATCAGGGCTACCCGACCATCTACGCCGTTTTCTTTCAGACGGCCTTGAGTCTGCGCCAGTGCTTTAGATTGCACATCAAACGCCCACACCCTACCCGTTTCGCCAACCAATTGCGCCAACAGCAAAGTATCATGCCCGTTTCCGGCCGTTGCATCCAAAGCGCGGCTGCCTGCTTTTAAGGCTTGTCTTAACAGGGAGTGGGCAAAGGGAAGAATGTTTTCAAGCATCATGATAAAGGTCGTCTGAAAATAAAAATACCCTACCGCAAAAGCGGTAAGGTATTGAAAAACAGGAATGCGTTACATCATTTATTCGGCAGGTTGTTGCACAGTCTCAACTTGAACCGGAGCAGCTGCGGCAGCGGCTTGAGGTTGTTTGTTTTCGTGTTGCAGGCTGACTGCGCGTGCAGGAACGATTGTTGAGATAGCGTGTTTGTAAACCATTTGAGTGACGGAAGTATTACGCAGCAGAACAACGTACTGGTCGAACGATTCCACTTGACCTTGCAGCTTGATGCCGTTTACCAAGTAGATCGAAACCGGAACGTGCTCTTTACGCAACGCATTCAAAAAAGGATCTTGTAACATTTGTCCTTTAGCTGTCATATTCTTGAGCTCCATTATTATGATTGTAAAGACGCCAAAATCAGCGTTTGATGGGATTGTAGCCCCGAATAGGATAAATTACCAACTATTTTTTTCTATCACACCGTTTAGGAATCCAGCAATAAGGGAACTTCCCATCAAACCGACTGTTTCATTTCCATATTCACAACAATTCCAAATTCAAATTTGATGTTTTTTAAATTCAGCAAATCTTATCGAAAATATGCCATGAAGCTCTAATGAGCTGTTTTTTATTATAAAAAGGCCGTCTGAAATTGTTCAGACGGCCTTTGTGCTTATTTGCTGAATTGTTTTTTCACGCTGACTTTGGTTTTCTTCTTGAAGCGGTTTTTCTCTTCCTTGCGGCCTTCGCGTTTCTCAATACGGTTGCTCAGGCTGACACGGCGCAGCGGTTTTTTCTTCGGTTTGTCTTCCGCATTTTCATACGGGTTTTCCGAAACATTGTATTGAATTCTGAGCGGCGTACCTTGCAGATTGAAGGCTTTGCGGAACGTTTGGGTCAAATAGCGCGTGTAGCTGTCAGAAATGGCGTGCAGCGAATTGCCGTGTACCACAATTACCGGCGGATTCATGCCGCCCTGGTGGGCATAACGCATTTTCGGACGCACCAAACCAGCACGCGGAGGCTGTTGACGCTCGATCGCGCTTTGCAATACGCGCGTGATTTTCGGTGTCGGCATCTTAATCATTGCCGCGTTGTAGGCAGCCTGAATGCTTTCAAACAAACCGTCTATACCGCGCTCTTTCAATGCAGAAATAAAGTGAAACTTAGCAAAATCAAGGAAATACAGTTTGCGGTTGATATCGCGTTTCACTTGCTCGCGACGCTCTTCGCTGATGCCGTCCCATTTATTGACCGCCACCACCAAAGCACGGCCTGCTTCCAAAGCAAAACCTGCAATCGTCGCATCTTGATCGGCAATATCTTGTTGCGCGTCCAATACCAAAACAGCAACGTTTGCCGCTTCAACCGCCTGCATGGCTTTGATAACGGAGAACTTTTCCACTGCTTCATCCACTTTGCCGCGACGGCGCACACCTGCGGTATCGATGATGGTAAACGGCTTGCCTTCACGTTCAAAATCGATATGAATACTGTCGCGCGTCGTACCTGCCATATCGAAAGCAATCACGCGTTCCTCGCCGAGAATAGCATTTACCAAGGTCGATTTACCGACATTTGGACGGCCGATTACAGCAAAAACAGGATGTTTCGCTTCTTCCTCTTCCTTTTCAGGCTCAGGGAAGGTTTCCAAAATATCTTCAATCAGATAATACACGCCATCGCCGTGCGCACCTGAAATAACATAAGGGTCGCCCAAAGCAAGTTCGTAGAACTCGGCTGCAAGTACAGCCCTATTGCCGCCCTCGCCTTTATTCACGGCCAAATAAATAGGACGCGGGCTTTGGCGCAAACGGTCGGCAATAATTTTATCTTGCGGCGTCAAACCGGTGCGGCCGTCCACCAAAAACACCACTGCATCGGCTTCATCGACAGCCTGCAAGGTTTGTTTTGCCATTTCGTGCAAAATGCCGCTGTCCACAACCGGCTCAAAACCGCCGGTATCGATGACCAAATAAGGTTTGCTGCCGACTTTGCCATGACCATAATGTCGGTCACGCGTCAGGCCGGGCAGGTCATGCACGAGCGCATCTTTGGTACGCGTCAAACGGTTGAATAAAGTAGATTTGCCGACATTGGGGCGGCCGACAAGCGCGATGGTTGGTTTCATGATTGAGTCTTTCTGTGTCAAGTGCCGCCTAAAAACGGGAGCGGAACACAAGCAGGTGTTTTAAAAACACGGTTGATAAGGATAAGTGTAGGCCGTCTGAAAAGTCATTGCAACTTCAGACGGCCTTGATTTCAAACAAACTTATTTCAAGCTGTCGATTTTCATTTGCAGCAATTCGCGGCCTACTGCGGTTTGCGGCATTTTGCTCAAAGCAGCTTCGTAACTTTGTACGGCTTCTTTGGTTTTATTTTGGGCAACGTAAACATCGCCTTTAGTTTCCAGCATCAAAGGCTCGAAATCAGCCTCAACCTGAGTATTCAGGGCATTGATGGCGGCATCGTACTTTTTCTGCTGCAACAGGACAACGCCCAAACGCTGAGCTGCCAAAGCTTGAACCAGCGGTGCGTTTTGGTTTTTCAGTACCCAATTCAAATGACCTTCCGCCACATCATAACGGCCGGCATCAAACTCGGTTGCCGCCACCATCAACGTAGCTTGGGCTGTCGAAATAGAATCAGGATAGTTTTTTTGCAATTCGGCCAAATCGGCGTTGATGGCTTTAGGGTCGGTTTTTTGCTGCGCCTTTTCCACCATTTGCGCCAATACTGCGGCGGCTTCCTGATCTTTTGAAGCTTTTTGGCCTTGGTAAATGGTGTAACCCAAATACCCCAAAGCCGCCACAATCAGCAAGGCAAAGATCCAACGGCCAGTGCGTTTCCAAAAATATTTAAAGTTGTCTAACTCTTGTTGTTCTTCCAAATGGGCTGCCATTTATGCGTTCTTCCATTGTTGTAAAGTGTCTGTCAAATCAGCGGCGGCAACGGTTTGTTGTTCGTGTTTGCCCTGCATATCTTTCAGGGTAACCGTACCGTTTGCCAGCTCATCCTGAGCCACAATCAGAGCAAAGCGTGCGCCACTGTTGTCTGCTTTTTTCATTTGCGCTTTCAGGCTCTGATAGCCGGAATGCTGCATCACATTGAAGCCTTGAGCGCGTAAGGCTTGTGCGTATTTCATCACCTGCAAGTCCGCACCTTCGCCTTGGTGCATTGCATAGACATCAGGCGCAGCGTTCACTTCCAATGAGCCGTATTCGCTCACCAAAAGCAGCAGGCGCTCAATACCCATCGCAAAGCCGATAGACGGCGCAGGTTTGCCGCCAAGCTCTTCAATCAAACCATCGTAACGGCCGCCGCCGCACACAGTCGCCTGCGCGCCGAGTTTGTCGGTCGTCCACTCAAAAACCGTCTGATTGTAGTAATCCAAACCGCGGACCAAGCGCGGATTTTCAATATACTGAATACCCAAACCGTCCAACATCGCCTTGAAGCGTGCATAGTGGTTTTGCGAAGCCTCGCCCAAATAATCCGCCAGACGCGGCGCCGCGTTGCAGATTTCCTGCAAATCAGGGTTTTTCGTATCCAAAACGCGCAAAGGATTGGTTTTCAGACGGCGTTTGCTGTCTTCGTCCAATTTATCTTCATAACGGGTCAGATATTCAACTAATGCCGCACGGTGTGCCGCGCGTTCCTCACGGTTGCCCAAGCTGTTGATTTCCAAAGTCAGGTATTCGCGAATACCCAATTTTTCCCACAAGTCGGCAGACATCGCGATGATTTCCGCATCAATATCCGGCCCTTCAAAACCCAAAGCCTCGATACCAACCTGATGGAACTGACGATAACGGCCTTTTTGCGGACGCTCGCGGCGGAACATTGGCCCCATATACCACAGCTTTTGCGGGCTGTTGTACAGAAGGTTGTGTTCGACCACCGCACGCAAACAAGAAGCCGTACCTTCAGGACGCAGGCTCAAACTCAAAGAATCGTTTGAATCGGAGAAGGTGTACATTTCCTTGCCGACCACATCGGTTTCCTCGCCAATGGAGCGGACAAACAAACCGGTTTGCTCGACAATCGGCGTACGGATTTGCTGATAGCCGTAAGCGCGTGTCCAACGGCCGACCGCATCTTCAAACGCCTGCCAAAACGCAGCCGTCAGTTTGAAATCTTTTTGTTCGACAGGTAAAAGGTCGTTCATACCTTTTACAGATTGAATTTTTTGTGCCATTTCAATATGGGATGAGCGAAAATCAAATAGTTGGGCATTATAGCTGATTTTTAAGGGTTTGTGAGTTTGGGAACAAATCAAAAGGCCGTCTGAAAGTTTCAGACAGCCTTTGATCGATTAACGCTTTTATTTATCCCACCTACTAACCGCGGCCCATCCGCATCACAGGCGCATCAACCTGCCGCGCCTGCTCTTCCGCCAAGCGCGCCATTTCCTGCTCGCGTTCCTGCGTAGCATAAACCTTGTCTACGTTTTGCCGCAAACCGCGTCCGACATTAGAATCCAGCATGCTATCCAAAGCGGCATACCTTTTGTTATCGTCATCTGACAGCAAGGCTGCAAAACCGTATTCGCGGAATTCGTTGGCAGAAGCGTTTTTGACTAAGGGTTTGCTGATGTCGGGTTTGCCTGCGTCGGCATAGGCCTCCTTCCCTGCATCGGGACGTGTGCCGTCGTTCTGCATCATAAACATCCTGTTGTCGAACAGGGATTTCGGCGGCGGTACACTGTTGATGATTTCTTGGATTTTTTCCGCTTGTTCATCTTTTTGCCTATGCGGATGGTTACTGAGGATACGGACTTTTTCTGCCAGCGGTGCAGCGCCGAAAGCGGCAAGCGAAATGGCTGCTTTACTTACCGCTACATCGCCTCGATAATCCTGAATCATGTTTTTATTCGATTCAGCGAGTTGAAGTGCCTGGTTAAAATTGCGTTCGGAGAGGATGGAGTTTTTGCCCACGAAGTTGTCGGAAGAATGAACTTTAATAGAACGGGCCGCTACGCTGACGGCTTTATAGGCTCTGGTATTGCTTTGATTGTTGTAACCGAATTTTTGCAACAGCGCGATGTCGTCTTGTCCAGCCAATACGATGACCTTGCCGTAATGGGCGGAGGCGGCGGAAACCGTATCCGCAGCTTTTACATAGTTGGTTACCGTGCTGCCGCCTTTGGGAACGCCGTGCATTCCGACCGCGCCGTAGCCGTTGAAGGTTGCGCCTTCATGCCCGAAACGGTGGGCTTGGATTTCGACATGTGCGCCGCCGAGGGAATGTCCGACGTGGGTGATTTTTGGGATGGGAATTCGAGGATCGTTTCGATGTATGTCATTAGCTAACTTTATCGCCTCACGGGTCAGCTTTTCCGCATCGGCAGTCTGAAGATTTGCCCAACTGGTTACCATCGCAAGGTCGATGATACCATCCGTAACGCTGGCCGTTCCTCGGTGGGCAACGACAATTTCATTGGTTCGGACATCTTGGTACACTGTTCCTTGATAACCTGTTACAGGGTTGTTGCGGACGGCTAGAACTTTATAATAGTTTCCTCCAATAAGAATAGGTTTGTCATTAGGTTTTGTAACGGGACGAGTATTATAGGCATCTGCGGCAAGATCGGCCTGCTGCTGTCTAGTAATATTACTCATGATTGAATTTCCTCAAGGGTTACAGTTATGGTAAACATTTCTTTATGTTCTTCGGCACTATACAGTTCAGGAGAGGTAATACCGAAATTGACAAAATCCGGAGAAATGGAACCATCTTCCCGTGTAAAATAAGGATATGACCATTTCCAATAATATTTGGTTAATGTTTTTTTCTCTATCAAATCATTGAAAATATTTCCAAAACTAAATCTAGTCTCTGATGGCTCTCCTGTTGCTTTAAAACCCAAGCCGAATCCCTCTATCTGCCAATGGCAGACACCTTCATTAAAGTAATTTTCATCCTGCATTGCATCAGTATAGACAATGGCTTCGTATTCAAACTCCGCTAGCTGGCGAACTTCAATTTCCAAATCTTTTTCCGGATTGGCAGCCACTCCTTCAATGCGATTAATAATATACGAGCAATTTCTTGCTCCATAACCTACACTCATACTCCCCATCAACTTCAACGGTCCGGGTGCATCGTTAATTTTGATTTTAAGGCGGTATGCCTGTTTAGGATGGGGATTTAGCTGGAATCTTGCTTCGGTTTGTTCCTGAATACTCATGCTTTTCTCCGAGCTGCCGCAGGCATTCAGGCTAAGGACTGAAAATACGGCAGCGGTCATTAATGCGTTCATCGGTTTCATCGGTTTCCCCTTCTTGGACTGGCAAAAGGTCGTCTGAAAAACAGGTTTCAGACGGCCTTAATTATAGCAGAAGTGATGTATAAGCGGATTTACTGGCATACAAACGGTAGTTTCCACATTGTACAAGCACTTATGTTCGATAGACCATATAAACATTAGACATAAATGACGATCTGCCGCACTTTCTCAATCCGAAACACCATCTGAAAAAATCCTAAAAACCGAGTACAATCCGCCGCATGAAAAAACGTACCAATCCCCTACCCCTTTTAGACGGTGTCAAACCCAGCTACTTGGTTTTGCCGCATGAAAAGCAGTTTTACGGCTTGCCGCTGCTGCATTTTTTATGCGCTCATTTTCCCTTTGTCGGCGAAGAAAACTGGCGGCGGCGGCTGAACAGTGGTTTTGTGGTGGGCGCGGATGGCGTACCGTTTGATGAGAATACTTTGTTCGAACCCGGCAAGACGATGTTTTATTACCGTGAAACCAGCCGTGAGAGCGAGCCGCGTATTCCGTTTGAAGAAAAGATTTTACATATTGATGAGCATTTGATTGTGGTGGACAAACCGCATTTTCTGCCCGTCATCCCCAGCGGCAGGTTTTTGCGGGAAACCCTGCTCACACGCCTGCGTTTGCGGCCTGAATTGCAGCATTTGAATGTTGAAGACATTACGCCGATTCATCGCTTGGATAAAGATACAGCAGGCGTTATGCTGCTTTCGCTCAACCCTGCCACGCGTCGCGATTATCAGACCATGTTCCAAGAAAAAACCGTCCGAAAAACCTATGAAGCGGTGGCGCCGACGAGGACGGATTTGGACTATCCGCTGCATATTTCGTCACGAATGGAACGCGGCGAAAAATTCTTTCTCACGCGGGAAACGGAAGGCGAACCCAACGCCCACACAACCATCGAGCTTATCGAAAACCGCGGCGCATTCAGCCTCTACCGCCTCACGCCGCATACAGGAAAGAAACACCAGCTCCGCGTGCATATGATGAGTTTGAACATGCCGTTGATGAACGATGCGCTTTACCCTACCCCATTGGCGGCCGGCGAGGAAGACTACGACAAACCTTTAAAACTTTTGGCCAAAAGAATAGAGTTTACTGATCCTGTCAGCAGAGAAATCCGCGTATTTGAAAGCGGCTTTACGCTTTAAGTTATCCAATCCAATAAAAAAGGCCGTCTGAAATTTTTCAGACGGCCTTTTTGTCACAGAATCATTTGATTAGTGATGAATGCAGCTGCACTCTTTATTCATATCAATCACCATACGGCCGGTAATTTTACCTTCGCGCATTTCTTGGAAGATGGCAGGCGCTTCATCCAAAGCACGCAACTCGACTTTAGGCACAACCAAACCTTCTGCGCCGAATTGGAATGCTTCCTCCAAATCTTTGCGGGTACCGACCAAAGAGCCGACCACTTCGATGCCGTCCAATACCAAGCGAGGGATAGACAAATCCATAGACTCAGGTGGCAAGCCAACTGCAACGACACGACCGCCTGCGCGGACGCAGTTAACACCTGAATTGAAGGCAGCAGCGGATACGGCTGTTACAACGGCTGCGTGTGCGCCACCGGTTTTCTCTTGGATGACTTGAGCCGCATCTTCTTTGGCAGCATTGATCACCAAATCCGCACCGGTTTCTTTGGCAAAAGCCAGTTTGTCGTCATTAACATCAATGGCAACAACGTGCGCGCCAAACACTTTTTTCGCGTATTGAACCGCCAAGTTGCCCAAACCGCCTGCGCCGTAAATCGCAATCCATTGGCCCGGACGGACGCCGGAAACTTTAATGGCTTTATAAGTAGTTACGCCGGCACAAGTGATACTGGAAGCTTGCGCAGGATCCAAGCCTTCAGGAACTTTGACCGCATAATCGGCACTCACGATACAGTGGGTCGCCATGCCGCCGTCGGCAGTATAGCCTGCGTTCAATACAGAGCGGCACAAGGTTTCGCGGCCGGTATTACAGTATTCGCAAGAACCGCAGCTTTGGAACAGCCATGCGATGCTGACACGGTCGCCGACTTTCAGATTTTTCACACCGTCGGCAACTTCTTTAACCAAACCGATGCCTTCGTGTCCCAATACGCGACCCGGTTTGTCGCCGTAATCGCCTGCCGCAACGTGCAAGTCGGTGTGGCACACGCCGCAATACTCGACTTCCACCAACGCCTCACCGTATTCCAGCGGACGCAGTTCGCGTTCAACAACTTCTACATCACCTGCTACATCTTTATTTACTACCACAGCATGCATTTTCATGAGAGAGTCTCCTAGGGTGTTGAAAAACTGTTTAGCTATGAATGAGAATACTCCCCATACCCTAAGCCGTCAACCCATAATCTTTTTCAAAACAACGAGTTATGATGTTATACCATAACAAATCCTATTCAGGCCGCCTGAATCTTTAAATATATTAACAAATGCACTTTCATTTCAATCAAATCCTTAATTTTTCAGACGGCCTGCTACATGAAACAACATTGCAAATGTAAATTTTAAGAACATTCTCATTTTTAGTACTTGAACTTAAAAAGAAAAAAGCATAAGCTGCTTTCATGGTGTTGAACCACCTATTCCCATTCATTAAGGAGACAGCATTATGGCAAAAGATTTAAATGTGTTTGATAAAGAATATGGTCTTTTAATCAACGGCGAATGGACGAAAGGTAGCGAAGGCAAACTTTTATCCTCTTACAACCCTGCCAATGGCGATGAGTTGGCCAAGTTCACAGACGCAACCGATGCTGATGTCGATGCTGCCGTAGCCGCTGCACAAGAAGCATTCAAAACATGGCGCAAAACCACGACTGCCGAACGCGCGGCCATTTTGAACAAAATCGCCGATGTGATTGATGAAAACGCCGAATTGTTTGCCCTGCAAGAAACCTTGGACAACGGCAAACCGATCCGCGAAACCCGTGCCGCCGACGTGCCTTTGGCTTCCGACCATTTCCGCTATTTCGCCAGCGTGATCCGCGGCGAAGAAGGCACTGCGACCCAGCTTGACGCCGAAGACCTGTCCATCGTTTTGCGCGAACCGATCGGCGTTGTCGGCCAAATCATTCCTTGGAACTTCCCATTCTTGATGGCCGCATGGAAAATCGCTCCGGCATTGGCCGCAGGTTGTACCATCGTCATCCACCCTTCTTCCAGCACTTCATTGAGCCTGTTGTCCCTCGCTCAAAAAATCAACCACTTGCTGCCTAAAGGCGTGTTGAACGTGATTACCGGCCGCGGTTCCAAATCCGGCGAATACATGCTGCACCACAAAGGCTTCAACAAACTGGCCTTTACCGGCTCAACCGAAGTCGGCCGCCGCGTCGGCATCGCTGCTGCTGAATTACTGATTCCGTCCACTTTGGAATTGGGCGGCAAATCTGCCAACATCTTCTTCGACGATATGCCTTTCGACAAAGCCCTCGAAGGCGCGCAAAAAGGTATTTTGTTCAACCAAGGCCAAGTGTGCTGCGCCGGTTCGCGCATTTTTGTACAAGAAGGCATTTACGACAAATTCGTCAATGCTTTGGCTGAAGAATTCAAAAAAATCAAAGTCGGCCTGCCTTGGGAAGACGACACCCAAATGGGTTCTCAAGTCAATGCCGGTCAACTCGAGACCATTTTGAAATACGTCAAAATCGGCGAACAAGAAGGCTGCCGCATCATTACCGGCGGTAAAAAAATCGAAGGCGAATTGGGCAAAGGCGAATTTGTCGAACCGACTTTGATTG
This sequence comes from Neisseria subflava, assembly GCF_003044935.1. Classification (NCBI taxonomy): domain Bacteria; kingdom Pseudomonadati; phylum Pseudomonadota; class Betaproteobacteria; order Neisseriales; family Neisseriaceae; genus Neisseria; species Neisseria subflava. The sequence continues at coordinate 963,809 of NZ_POXP01000001.1, forward strand.
AGGCCAGCAACGAAGCCCGCGTTGCCCAAGAAGAAATCTTCGGCCCGGTTGCCACCGTGATTAAATTCAAAACCGAAGAAGAAGTCATCAAAATGGCCAACGACAGCGAATACGGCTTGGGCGGCGCAGTTTGGAGTACCGACATCAACCGCTGCCTGCGCGTTTCCAACGCATTGGAAACCGGCCGCGTTTGGGTAAACTGCTACAACCGCCTGCCTGCCGGCGCGCCGTTTGGCGGCTACAAAACTTCAGGTATCGGCCGAGAAACCCACAAAATGATGCTCGCCGCCTACACCCAAGTGAAAAACATCTACATCAGCACCCGTGAAGAACGCGAAGGCTTCTATTGATTCGGCGATTCACATTAATCTGATTTAGAAAATATAAAGGCCGTCTGAAACCTGTTTCAGACGGCCTTGCTTTATTCTGTTTCGCAATAAATGCTTTATATCTTTCTCAAAAAAAGCTCCATCACTTTCTCTCCGGCCACAGCCAGCAATGCCCCGGCCACAACCACCATGGCACCCACATAGCTGACGATATTCATATCCGAAGCGGCAAAATAATCGGGGGCGAGATGATGGCCGATGGTGGAAAATATCATGGTGAATACGGGAATCAACGTGGTGACGATACTGACTTTTGAAGCGTCCCAATGGTTGAGAGCTTCGCCGAATGAACCGTAGCCGATCAGCGTGTTCAGGCAGCAATAGATAAAGCAGCCCCATAAAAACGGATTGCCGATATGGGCGATTTGAGACGGTTCGGCAAATGGCAGGAAAACAAAGCTGCTGCAAAAATAAATCATGAGCAGGATTTGTTGCGAATTGAAATGTTTGGACAAAAGTTTTTGCGCCACACCGTAACACACCCAAATCATGCTGCCCGAAGCCGCCATCATCACGCCGACCGCGTAGCTACCCAAGCTGAAAAGTTCGCCGAATTTGTCGTTGAAAAACATGACCAAACCCGTCAGCAAAAGCATCAAGCCAATTTTTTGCCAGTGCGTAAAGGCTTCTTTAAACACGCCAACGCCGACCAAAATCATGGTAAAGGGAGAAAGCTGCCACAACACCTGCGTGGTTGTCGGAGAAATATAGTGCAAACCCATGGCAACGAGAACGAAGTTGGCGGAAATGCCGATAATGCCCAGCAACAATAAAAATAAGGTTTGCTTGGAAAATTCAGACGGCCTCGGCAGCTTGTCGGTCAGCCCCAACAACGCAAACAACACCAGCGACGCCACTAAAAAGCGTATCCACACCAGCGTGGGCGCATCGACGGCTTTTAAGGCCTGTTGTGCGATAACCGGCAGCGAACCCCAAGTCATGGTGGCAAGCAGCGCCAATGAAAAGCCGAGCCAAGGTTTTTGTTTCTTCATTTTTCAGACGGCCTTTACTTACGCGGCTTCCCAGTAGTCGATATAAAGCTGCAATTCGAGATTGTTCCGCCATTCGTTGGCTACGGGGCGGTACACCGTGCGGATGTATTCGGGAATGTCTTCGCTGCAACGCCAAAACATGGCTTCAAATTCGTAGCCGTCTTTTTGTAGCCAGACTTTTTTATGTTTGCCTTCTGCGCCCAAAGGTTGCTGGCGGATGACGTGAAATTCGTCGGTAAAACTCGGTGGCGCGAAGCCCTGCCCCCAAACGTGTCGGGCAAGGTTTTGCGCCTGTTCCAGCGTAATATCGCGGGCAGGCAGGCTGCCGTCGGTAATATAGGTTTGCGACAAATCGTCTTCGCACACCATCTCGCGCACGGCTTCTTCAAAGGCCGTCTGAAATGCGGGAATATTGTGTTCAAGTATGCTCAAACCCGCCGCCATTGCGTGTCCGCCGAATTTCAAAATCAAATCGGGATGGCGTTTAGACACCAAGTCCAAAGCATCGCGCAGGTGCAGATTGGGAATGGAGCGACCCGAACCGCGCACTTCGCCGTTGTCGGCAGGCGCAAACACGATGGTCGGACGATAAAAACGGTCTTTAAGGCGGCTGGCAACAATACCGACCACGCCTTGATGGAAGTCGTCGCGATACGCCACCAAAGTCGTCTGACCTGGAGGCAGGATTTCGGGAAAATCATTCAACGCGTCTTGCAGCATAGACTGCTCGATTTCGCGGCGTTCGATATTAAGGTTATTTAACTGAGCCGCCAGTTCCTGCGCTTCGGCATCATCTCGCGCCAACAGGCAGGCAATACCGACCGACATATCGTCCAGCCGTCCAGCCGCGTTGATGCGCGGTCCCAGTGCAAAACCCATATCAAACGGCTGAGCCTTGCGCCAATCACGCCGTGCCACTTCAAACAAGGCACGGATACCGGGGCGCATTTTACCCAAACGCATCCGTTTCAACCCTTGCGATACGAGGATACGATTGTTGTGGTCTAAAGTAACGACATCGGCAACGGTACCGAGTGCGACCAAATCCAAAAGGTCGCCCAGATTCGGCTCTTTCAGGCCGTCTGAAAAATAATTGCGGCGGCGCAGTTCGGCGCGCAAAGCCATCAACACATAAAAAATCACGCCCACGCCCGCCAAGCTTTTGCTTTGGAAACCGCAGCCTTTTTGGTTCGGATTGACGATGATGCAGTCGGGCACGGTCTCGGCAGGCAGATGGTGGTCGGTCACAATCACATCCAAACCCAATTCCTGCGCACGCGCCACGCCTGCAATGCTGGCGATACCGTTATCCACCGTCACCAATAAATCCACGCCTTGCGTGGCGGCGATTTCAGCCAGCTCGGGCGTTAAGCCGTAGCCGTGCTCAAAGCGGTTGGGCACAAGGAAATCCACTTTCGCCCCCATCGCCGCCAAACCGCTCATACCGACGGAACACGCTGTCGCACCGTCGGCATCGTAGTCGGCGACAATCAGGATTTTTTCCTGACGCTCAATCGCATCCGCCAAACGGACGGCGGCGGCTTCGCAGTTTGTCAGCGTTTGATACGGCAAAAGCGCAGCAAGCTTGTCGTCCAACTCGGCCGGACTTTGCACATCACGCGCAGCACACAGCCGCGCAATCAAAGGATCGGTACCGGCAGTGAGCAAGTCGTTAAAAACAGTCGGATTAATGGAACGTGTTTGGATTTTGACGGACATGGTGTGTGGGATTAAATAGAGAGAAAATTAATTTTTTTAAGCATTTATTTTAAGGAGGAGGCCGTCTGAAACCTGCAATCCGTTTTCAGACGGCCTTGGATATTATTTGCGTGAAGCATCGATAATTTCACCGATCACGACATATGAGCCTGCTATCACTACGCCGACTGCGTCCAAAGCCAATGTAAATGGCGTTTTCAGGATATTCCCCGTCAACTTCCGAACATCGGTACTTTTTTTGGTTTCCACATAATAAATTCTGACCGGGACGGCAGTGTCAAAACGGCGGTCTTCGGCAACATTTTTCGGCGTTGCATAATAATGACCTTCGGTAGAAATACACCGTGTGTAGACAGTTTTACCATCAAGTTCGACCGGCTTGAACGCCAGCTGTTTTAACTTGGCAATCTCGGCAGCTTTTTGAGTATCGTAACGCAGGCAGAAATTCGAGCGGAAAGTTTGCGCTTCAGGGGATTTCAATTCGACCGGCAAAGCCTCATACACCTGTTTTGGATTTTGCCGAACCATTTGAAATCGTTTGCTCAGCTTTGCATCCAAAACCGCCTTCAATTTGGCCGAATCTCTAGGATTAACGACAAACCAATATTTTCCACCCATCATGACCAAGCTGCCTGTTTCCAGTTGCGTATTGTCTTTGGCAACCACGCCAAATGCGTGAATATTGTCTTTGGCAACGGTTTTTTCAGTTGTGGTTTGATGGAAAGGGTTATTTCTTTCCCAAAGATCGGTAGTACATCCATTGAGGGTCAATACACCAATCAGCAAGGCGGTTGCAGAGTGGCGAAATTTCATGGTCATCCTCCTTCGGTATTACGATACAGGCCGTCTGAAACCTGCAATCGGTTTTCAGACGGCCTTAAGGTTTATTCTTCCCAATCCTGCCCTTCTTCTGAAGCGTCGGATTGACCGGCCTCCATCACTGCTTTAATTTCTTGGAACAGCGCACGGAAGTTTTTCGGCGGTTTGTTTTGTTCCTGTTCTTTTTTAGTGTTGCGGATCAAGGTACGCAATTTGCCGGCATCGGCTTGCGGAAAATCGGCCATAAATTGGGTAATCGCGCCATCGTCTGCCAACAGTCGAGTACGCACCTGCTCGACGCGTTGCAAAAAGGCATTGTGTGCCGTATTGTCGCCGCGCAGTTTGGCCAAATAGGCTTCGATGGGCGCAGGGTCGGTATCGCGCATCAGGCGGCCGATAAATTGGGCTTGGCGTTTGAGTGCGCTGTTGGACGTGATTTTTTTATAGGTAACGATGGCCTCGAACAGCTCTTCGTCCAAGCCGATTTTTTTCAGCGTATCGCTGGAAAGCTTGGTCAATTCCATACCCAAAGCCTGCAAATCGTTCATCTGCTTTTTCATTTGGGTTTTGCTGACCCATTCGTCTTCTTGTTCAAACATTGTGTTTCCCTGATTTTCTGAATCTGCCTATTTTATCAGTTTTCAGACGGCCTTTCCGTGCGATTTTTGCAGAGGCCGTCTGAAACGGTTAAAATGCCGCAAAACCCTGTCAGGAAACCTTTTTATGCTGTTTAACCACACACCGGACGAGCTGTTGCGCTTGTGCGGACACACGCTGGATTTGGCCAAACAATCCGGCGCCACCTCGGCCGAAGCCGATTTCAGCGAGTCGCTCGGCCAAAGCGTCAGCGTGCGCTTGGGCGAAATCGAACAAATCGAGTTCCAACAAGACAAATCTCTAGACATTACGGTCTATGTCGGCCAACGCAAAGGCCGCGCCAGTACGGCCGACTTCTCCGAACGCGCCCTGCAAGATACGGTCAAAGCCGCCATCGATATTGCGCGCTATACCGCCGAAGACGATTGCGCCGGCCTTGCCGATGCTGCCTTGATGGCAACCCATATCGGCAACCTCGACCGCTACCACGAATGGGATTTGAGTACCGAATCCGCCATTGATTTGGCCAAGCAATGCGAACAGGCCGCGCTGTCAACGGACAAACGCATTGAAAACTCCGAAGGCGCATCGGTTCATACCGGCCATTACCAATACGTTTACGGCAACACCCACGGCTTTGCCGCACACCAGCAAAGCACGCACCACAGCATTTCTTGCAGCGTTGTCGCCAGCGACGAACACGGCATGCAGCGCGACTATTGGTACGATTCTTCCTGCCGTCACGAAGACATGGATGCGCCTGAACTCATCGGCCAAACCGCAGCCGAACGGACTTTACGCCGTCTGAACAGCCGCAGCGTTCCGACCGGCAGCTATCCCGTACTGTTCGACACCACTGTCGCTATCGGCTTAATCGGCCACCTTATCGGCGCACTCAGCGGCGGCGCGCTCTACCGCCAAAGCAGCTTCCTGATTGACAGCATCGGCAAACAGGTGCTGCCCGAGTTTCTCAGCCTTCGTGAAGAGCCGCATATCCTGCGCTCGTTCCGCAGCACTTATTTCGATGCCGAAGGCGTCGCCACGCAGCCGCGTTTTGTGGTGAAAGACGGCATAGTCGAAGGCTATTTCCTCAGCAGTTACAGCGCGAAAAAACTCGGTATGCAGACAACGGGCAACGCCGGCGGCGCGCACAATCTGTATCTGAACCACACCCACGCCACGCAGGCCGACCTGTTGAAAGAAATGGGGACAGGTTTGCTGGTTACCGAATTGATGGGACAAGGCGTCAACACCATTACCGGCGACTACTCGCGCGGCGCGGCCGGATTTTGGGTGGAAAACGGCGTCATTGCCTATCCGGTTCAGGAAATCACCATTGCAGGACGTTTGCAGGATATGTACCGTGACATCACCGGCGTGGCAGACGACGCATTACGCCGTTCGTCCAACCAAATCGGCTCCGTCTTGGTTTCCAAAATGACGGTTGCCGGCAACTGATTGAACTAAATATACAAAAGGCCGTCTGAAAGATATCTTTTCTTTTCAGACGGCCTCGCCGTTATCTACTTCCATAAAAAACACATCATGCATATTGTCGTCATCCCCTCTTGGTACCCCTCTTCCGAAACCGACGTGGACGGAATCTTTTTCCGCCTCCAAGCCCAAGCCCTGCAATGCGAAGGCATGAAAATCGGCATGGTCGTTCCCATGTTCCGCTACTTGAGGAGCCAGCCGAAAACCATCTTCTCGCGCTTCTACGGCCTGCGCCGCCATCAGCAAGGTGGACTCAACACTTACGCCTACGACAGCATGTATTTTTTCCCGCGCTGCCCGGTTGTCGACATCGACCGCATCCGCTGGGTCAACGCAGGCATGAAAGCTTTTGAAGCCTACATCGCCGACAACGGCAAACCCGACGTAATTCACGCCCATTGCGTCAACTACGCCGCCATTTTGGCCTGCGCCATCTTCAAAAAATACGGCATTCCCTATGTGATTACCGAACACAGCAGCGCCATTTCACGCGGCCTTGTCCGCAAAAACCAATGGCCGTCCATGCACGAAGCCGTGCGCCACAGCGCGGCCCGGTTTGCCGTCAGCCGTGATTTTTGCCGCATTCTCGAAAAAACCTACGCCGGTACAGACTGGCAATACCTGCCCAATATGCTGGGCGGCAATTTTGAACAGGATTTCGAGTTCCCCGAAAAAAACCATCAAGACTTCACCTTCTGCAGCGTCTCCCACCTGCGCCACCTAAAAGGCCACGACCTACTCCTGCCTGCCTTTGCCGAAGCACTCAAAACCTATCCGCAGCTCAAACTCAAAATCGGCGGCGGCGGCGCAGAAGAAGGCCGTCTGAAACAACTGGCAAGCGACTTGGGCATCAACCACGCCGTTACCTTTACCGGCGCATTGACTACCGACCAAACCCTAGACCTCATGCGCCACAGCAACGCATTCGTCCTCGCCAGCCGTACCGAGACTTTCGGCGTCGTCTATATCGAAGCACTGTCGCAAGGTTTGCCCGTTATCGCCACACGCTGCGGCGGTCCCGAATCCATCGTTACTTCCGACAACGGCCTGCTGGTGCCAATCGAAAACATACCGGAACTGACCAAAGCATTGCTCATCCTCTACGAAAACCATGCACACTACGATCCCGTCCGTTTGCGCCAAGATTGCCTGCAACAATTCGGCAGCCGAGCCATAGCGCAACACCTGATCGACACCTTCCAAAAAGTGCTTAATAAATAGGCATAAACCATGCAGGCCGTCTGAAATCCTTCAGACGGCCCGCCTTCTTCCAACAAGACAAATCTAGTGTAAAATTAAGACAATAACCAAACTTTTTGATTTAGAATCAGTCCAAGGAAAAATTGTTACCTATAATAATATCCCCACATACATTATGCGCTATTACGGAACGATTACTCGCTGGAACAGCAAGCGCGGCTTCGGCGCCGCTACCATAGAAGACACAGGCCAAGAAATCTTTCTTGCCCTTGCCGCCTTCACCACCCTTACCCGCCTACCGGCCGAAGGGCAACACATCTCCTTCAACATCACAGAAGGTCGGCGCGGCCGCAAAGAAGCCGAAAACGTCTGCTTCGCCCTCGATTGCGCCGACTGCTTCGATGTCCTCGTCCCTCCCCCAGAAAAACCCCTCGCCGGCAAACAAACCATCGTCGGCCTGATTGCCGTGATCTTCGTCTGCAGCATTTTCGCCGCCTTGTGGTACGGACTCCACTTTTCCGACAACACACCCAAAGAGCCGGCCGTCAAAAAACAAGAAACCATGGTTCACGAAGTAGCCGCCAAAATCGAAGCCGAACGCAAAGCATGGCGCGATGCCGTCAACCGCAGCAACCAACGCTCGGGGCAGCCTCAACGCGCCAAAGATAATACGTCGAAACAATAACGCTTTATCCAATAAAAAAAGGCCGTCTGAAAAAATGGGAAGATGAAATGATAGATTTCTTCCTCATTCTTTCAGACGGCCTTTATTCTTACCTCAATTCGGCTCAGCCATTTCTAACGCCTGTTTAATGTCCACGGCGACGACGCGTGATACGCCTTTTTCCTGCATGGTTACGCCGACGAGCTGCTCTGCCATTTCCATGGTCAGGCGGTTGTGGGAGATGTAGAGGAACTGGGTTTGCGCCGACATTTCTTTGACCAGGTTGCAGAAACGCGAGGTGTTGGCGTCGTCCAGCGGGGCGTCGACTTCGTCCAGAAGGCAGAAGGGGGCGGGGTTGAGGCTGAACAGGGCGAACACGAGGCTCATGGCGGTGAGGGCTTTTTCGCCGCCGGAGAGGAGGTGGATGGTGCTGTTTTTCTTGCCGGGCGGGCGCGCCATGATGGACACGCCGGCGGTCAGGAGGTCGTCGCCTATCATTTTGAGGGTGGCTTCGCCGCCGCCGAAGAGGGTCGGGAAGAAGGTTTGGACTTTGCCGTTGACGGCGTCGAAGGTTTCTTTGAAACGCGCTTTGGTCTTGTCGTCGATTTGGGCGATGGCTTCTTCCAAAAGGGTGATGGCGGCCTGCACGTCTTCGCTCTGGCTGCGGTAGTAGCCGTCGCGTTCGCGCGCTTCTTCGAGTTCTTGCAGGGCGGCGAGGTTGACGGCGCCGAGGGCTTCGATTTGCTGGGTGAGGCTGCCGATGCTGCTGTTCAATACTTTCGGCGATTCTTTCGCCAACGCTTCGAGCGCGTCCAAATCGGCGGCGCGTTCGGTCAGGTTTTGATGGTAGCGTTTGGCGTTAATCAGGGCTTCCTGTTGTTGCAACAGGGCGGTTTGGGTGGCGGCCTGAAGCTGCGGCAGCTTGGTTTGCAGGGTTTGCACTTTAGCGTATTGCTCCCTGCCCTGCTCCTGAATCTGCGCGAGTTTGTCCTGCACGGCGATATACTCTTCGTCCAAAGTCTGTACGGCTTCGGTCAACTCTTCAAGCTTGATGTGCTGTTCGTCGTTTTGGAACTCGGTTTCATAGGCAAGTGCAAGCTCTTGTTGGCGTTCCTGCCAATCGAAGGTTTGTTGTTCAAGCTGGACAATTTGCTGTTGGTAGTTTTGTTTTTGCTGATTGAGCTTGTGAACGGCGACTTCGGCCAGTCCGTATTGGCGGTTGGCTTCCAACAGGGCAAGCTGCGCCTGTTTCAGACGGCCTTGCTGCTCTTGGCGGCTGTGCGCGGTGGTCTGCTGTTGGTGTTCGAGTTCGGCGGCGGCCTCTTGCAAGGTAACGATGTCGTCTGAAAGCCCGTCGGACGTGTGCTGCAACACGGTCTGTTCTTCCGCCAACTGCGCCAGTTCGCGCTCGATGTGTTCGCGACGGATTTGCCCTTGGTTGGTGCGCGCCAGAAGTTCGGCGGCGCGTTGCTGCGCCTGACTGTATTGGCGCGTGTGCTGCTGCTGTTGCTGCATCAGGTTTTTATGTTGCACTTCGGACGAACGCACGGCGGCTTCCGCCTGTTTGAACGCGGCTTCGGCAGCGGAGAGTTCGGGGGCGAGGTTGTCCAGTTCGGACGCAATGCCGTCGAGGCGCGCTTTTTGGGCAATCAGGCTTTCCTGCGCAGGTTTTGCATAGAGCAGGACGCTGACTTTATCGACCTGATGGCCTTCGGGCGTGAGCCAGATTTGGTGTGCGCCCAAATCGCTTTGATGCGCGAGGGCGTAACTTAAATTGGGCGCGCACAATACGCCGTCGAGCCAGTGGTGCAATGCCGTCTGAAACGGCGGCTGCGCTTGGATTTGGTTCAGCAATGCCTGTACGGGCAGGGATTTTTTGATGCCGCCGGAGAGGTCGTCTGAAAGCCATGCTGCCTGTCCCTGCGGCAAAGGCGCGGGCGGCACGAAGCCGTGCGGCACGGCGCGGGCGTGCAGGCGTTCGGCAAGAATGACGGACAAGGCGTGCTGCCACTCGGCGGGCGCGGTGATGTGCTGCCACAGCTGCGGCGCGGCGGCGTGGTCGGTTACCTGCCAGAAGTCGGCAGCTTCCTGCTGCTGCGACAGGATTTGCGACAACGCCTGCTGCTGCGCCTGCAAGGTAATATGTTGCTGCTTCAGGCTTTGGAAGCGGTTTGAGGCCGTCTGAAACGCTTCACGTGCAGCGTGTAAGGCTTCTTCGGCGGCAATGATTTGTTCTTCGTAATGTTCTTGCTGGCTTTGCAACAAGGCGGCGGCTTCCTGCGCTGCAGCGGTTTCGGCTTCATCGGGCAGGTTCAGGGCTTGGTTTTCCTGCTTCAGACGGCCTTTGCGCTCTTCATGCTTGGCAATCGTTTGTTCGGCATGGGCAAGCTGCTGCTGCTTCAACGCCAGTTCACGGCGGATACGGTTTGCCTCGTCCTGCTGGGTCTGGAAGGCAGCATTGAGCGTAGCTTGTGCTTCTTCCAATTCGGGCAGACGCTCTTCGTGTTCGGCAACCTGCATCGCCCACTCCGCCAGCTCGGTTTGTTTTTCTTCAACCTGCAACTCGTTTTCTTCCAGCTTGACGCGGATTTGCTGCTGTTCTTGATGGATGCGCTGCAACTGCGCCTGCGCTGCCTGCTTGTCGCGTTCGATGCGTTGGTGCAGGTTTTGCTGATGGCGGATTTGTTCTTCCAAACGGGCAATCTGCTCGCGCAACACACCGCGTTTGTTGCTCAATTCATGTACCGCCTGCTGTTGCGACTGTTCGGCGGTCTGCAAGGTGTGTACTTCGTCGTTTAATGCCTGAACCTGCGCGGCGGTTTCGTCCTGCTGCGCCTGCAAAGACTGATGCTGCGCGGTCGCTTTGTCGGCAGCGGCAAGCGATTGCTGCCATTGGGCGTAATCGAGCAAATCCTGTTGCTGGTTCAACTGCGCGGTCAGGGATTTGTAGCGTTCGGCGGTTTCCGCCTGTTTCTCGAGCTTTTCCACCTGACGCGCCAACTCGTTCTGCAAATCGCCCAAACGCTGTAAATGCTCGCGTGTGCCTTTCAGACGGCCTTCCGTCTCCTTACGGCGTTCCTTATATTTGGACACGCCCGCCGCCTCCTCGATATAGGCGCGCAACTCCTCCGGCCGCGCTTCGATGATGCGTGAAATCATCCCCTGCTCGATGACGGCATAACCGCGCGCGCCCACGCCCGTACCCAGAAACAAATCAGTAATGTCGCGGCGGCGCACGGTCTGATTGTTGATGAAATAAGTCGATTCTCCCTGACGCGTCAGCTGCCGCTTGATGCTCACCTCGGCATACTGCCCCCACGCCCCCTGCAAACTGTGGTCGCTGTTGTCAAACACCAGCTCCACCGAAGCCCTCGGCGCAGGACGGCGCGTCGCCGCACCGTTAAAAATCACGTCCTGCATACTCTCGCCGCGAAGCTGCTTCGCCGAAGCCTCGCCCAACACCCAGCGCACCGCGTCAATCACATTCGACTTGCCGCAGCCGTTCGGCCCGATGACCGCAACAAGCTGCCCCGGCACATGAATCGCAGTCGGGTCGGTAAAAGATTTGAAGCCGGAGAGTTTGATGTGGGTAAGGCGCATGGCAATGTTTCGAATCGGAAAAGAAGGCGTATTTTAACGGAAATACGCTTATCCGTTGAGAGAAAAGCATCCATAAAGTCCGACTGCTTTTTTATCTTCAAAAGGCCGTCTGAAAAGTTTGTTAAAAAGAAACAGACTAGCTATAGAACTCACTAAAATATTCAAAATAAATTCATATAAAACAATTAACTAAGAAAATATCCACCCAACCATCTTCCCTTTGATTAATTTTTGTACAGAAATGCAAACAAACTGTTTATTTTTTTATGATTTATGGTTATTATCAGATATTAAAGGTTTAAAAATCAGATAAACGATCTCTCCGACCTTTTAATCAAGCGAATAACCATACAGGGAATCTCATGTCAAACATCCAAACCAAACTTAAAACCATCGTTTTTACAGCCATCAGCACAGCCATCTTGTCCGCATGCGGTGGTGGCGGAGGCGGCGGTTCATCTGCTTTAAGCACCGGCGCGACTCCTACCAATAATACCGGCAACTCTGCTGGCAATAATGGCAATCCTGCCAACAACAGCAATGCCAACAATCAAAAAGAGCCGTCTACTACGCTCACCAACAGTGCCGACAACCTCGCCAAACTGACCGATGAAGCTCCAATCGATCCGGCCAACGTTACCCAGCCTTTGCACACACATTTCATATCTTCCAAAGGTGCACAACAATCCAATCCTAACGTCCAAATCCGCAAAGATGCCGCAGGCAAAATGTTCCAAACAGACAATCAAGACCGCAACCAAAATGGTCTGATCAGTTCTATTGACTTTAACAGCAATGATGAAGTCAAAATGGACGGCGTTGTGTTATTTAACAAGACCACTGATGGCAACGCAACCCAACCTACATGGACAAGCTACGCTTCTGTTATTGCCAAAGTATATTCAAAAGGCAATACTCAAACTGATGTCAGCGAACAAACAGGCAAAGAGAAAAATACCGAATTCGCATATGGTAAATCAACTTTGGATGAACGTATTGTTGAACTTTATAAGAAGTTAGAAGCTGAAAAAGAAAATCTAAAAAAAGAACAAAACTCAGAGTCTGGTCAAGTTGATCATGACAAAATAAAGGAAATTAAAGCTAAAATTGAAGAATTAGACTCTTTATACCAAAAAAATCTGCAACATCGTACTGGTCTGGCAACCTTTAATAAAATTGACAGCGATAAGTTAGCCTACTTCCGCACTGATAAAAATGGCTTAGTCTTCGATAAACAATTCGATGGCGTTTATGTTATCAACTTTGATGACGGCACCAAAATTGTGTTGCATGATCCTTCCGCAGCCGGCTGGACATATCAAACCTTCGCGCATTACACCGACCCTAAAGGACATGTATACCAAGGCTACCAAAGCTTGGGTGATGAGACTGTCTTCACTACCCTGCCTGCAAAAGGTACAGCCACCTACAAAGGTATTTCCACTGCCTATGTGGTTACCGACAAGAACAATCGTCAGTTGACTTCCAATGTCATGGCTATCGTTGATTTCGGCCTCAAAGGTGTCCGTTTTGAAACGTCAAACTCACACTTCCATACTTTGGAAAATGGTAAGCGCGTATCCCAAGCAGATAAAAACTACGATTTCAAAGGTACGGCAAGCTGGAAAGACGGCAACCTCTTCTCCGGTAAAGTCAGCACGGCTGATGACAAATTAAGCGGCAACCTGAACGGCAAATTCTACGGCCCCAATGCTGCAGAAATTGGCGGCACTTACGGCTTGAAAAACAAAGATGCAACCGAACACTTAATCGGTGGCTATGGCGCGAAACGTCAATAAACCTGCCTAAACAAAAGGCCGTCTGAATTTTCAGACGGCCTTTTGTTTTTTAACTTGAATTACACCGATACGGCTGCTTTGATGTGCGGATGCGGATCGTAGCCTTCCAATTCAAAGTCTTCAAATTTGAAGGCAAACAAGTCTTTGACTTCAGGGTTGATTTTCATGGTCGGTAGTTTTCGGAAATCGCGGCTTAATTGCAGTTGGGCCTGCTCGATATGGTTGCTATACAAATGCGCATCGCCAAACGTATGGATAAACTCACCTGCTTCCAGTCCGCATACTTGGGCCATCATCATGGTCAACAATGCGTAGCTGGCGATGTTGAACGGTACGCCAAGGAAAATATCGGCGCTGCGTTGGTAAAGCTGGCAAGACAGTTTGCCGTTGGCAACGTAAAACTGAAACAGAGCGTGGCAAGGCGGCAAAGCCATTTCATCGACCAAAGCCGGATTCCATGCCGATACAATCAGACGGCGCGAGTCGGGATTTTTTTTGATTTGTTCCACCACATTGGCAATTTGGTCGATATGGCGGCCGTCGGGCGCGGGCCAGCTGCGCCATTGGTAGCCGTAAACCGGGCCTAAATCGCCGTTTTCGTCCGCCCATTCGTCCCAAATGGAAACGTTGTTGTCTTTCAGGTATTTGATGTTGGTATCGCCTTTAAGAAACCAAAGCAGCTCATGAATAATCGAGAGCAGATGCAGTTTTTTGGTGGTCAATAGCGGAAAGCCTTCACTCAAATCAAAACGCATTTGGTAGCCGAATACAGAACGCGTGCCGGTGCCGGTACGGTCGGATTTGTCGATACCATTGTCGAGAACATGGCGCATAAGGTCGTGATAGGCTTTCATGGGTTTCCTTAATGTATGTGTTGTGGGAGTTTGATGCGTATTGTACCGAATTTTCAGACGGCCTGCCTCTCTGTCTTCAATGGGGCAATCTTCCCCATATTCGCGTAGTACACTCATTAACAATGTTGACAATTTAGCGCTAATTTACACAAATTTTTGAGCTTAATTAAATTTTTACAAAAAAATTTTCAACATTTTCTAGTTTAATTACTCAGCATTTTATTTTTAATAAAATATATTTAAGAAAATATATTTAAATATTTTTAATTAAATTTGAAATATAATTCCATTTTTACAAATTGGTAAAAAAATAATGTCAACAATCTAGGCAAAATTTTCCTTGGCAAGTAAAATTTTTACAGCTATATTTCAAAACATAAATATTGAAACATCTCACTCAATAGGAGTTGAAAAATGACTGACCTGAACACCCTGTTTACCAATCTTAAACAACGCAACCCCAACCAAGAACCCTTCCACCAAGCTGTTGAAGAAGTGTTCATGAGCCTCGACCCGTTTTTGGCGAAAAACCCGAAATACACCCAACAAAGCCTGCTTGAGCGTATTGTTGAACCGGAGCGCGTGATTATGTTCCGCGTCACTTGGATGGACGACAAAGGCCAAGTTCAAGTCAACCGCGGCTACCGCATTCAAATGAGTTCCGCCATCGGCCCTTACAAAGGCGGTTTACGTTTCCACCCGACCGTCGATTTGGGCGTGTTGAAATTCCTCGCCTTTGAACAAGTGTTCAAAAATGCGTTGACCACCCTGCCTATGGGCGGCGGCAAGGGCGGTTCCGACTTTGATCCTAAAGGCAAATCAGATGCCGAAGTAATGCGTTTCTGCCAAGCCTTTATGACCGAACTCTACCGCCACATCGGTGCTGATACCGACGTTCCTGCCGGCGACATCGGCGTAGGCGGCCGCGAAATTGGCTATCTGTTCGGCCAATACAAAAAAATCCGCAACGAATTTGCTTCCGTCCTGACCGGCAAAGGCCTCGAATGGGGCGGCAGCCTGATTCGCCCTGAAGCCACCGGCTACGGTTGCGTGTATTTTGCCCAAGCTATGTTGGAAACCCGCAACGACAGCATCGAAGGCAAACGCGTGTTGATTTCCGGCTCCGGCAACGTGGCGCAATACGCTGCCGAAAAAGCCATCCAACTGGGTGCAAAAGTATTGACCGTTTCCGACTCCAACGGCTTTGTCCTCTTCCCTGACAGCGGTATGACCGAAGCGCAACTGGCCGCTTTGATCGAGCTGAAAGAAGTACGCCGCGAACGCGTCGCCACTTACGCCAAAGAACAAGGCCTGCAATACTTTGAAAACCAAAAACCGTGGAACATCGCAGCCGAAGTCGCCCTGCCTTGCGCCACCCAAAACGAATTGGACGCAGACGCTGCCAAAATCCTGCTGGCAAACGGTTGCTATGTGGTTGCCGAAGGTGCGAACATGCCGTCAACTTTGGGCGCAGTCGAACAATTTATCAAAGCCGGCATCCTCTACGCTCCGGGCAAAGCCTCCAACGCCGGCGGCGTAGCGACTTCAGGTTTGGAAATGAGTCAAAACGCCATCCGCCTGTCTTGGACACGTGAAGAAGTCGACCAACGCCTGTTCGACATCATGCACAACATCCACGAATCCTGCCTGAAATACGGCAAAGTCGGCGACAAAGTGAACTACGTCAATGGTGCGAACATTGCCGGTTTCGTCAAAGTTGCCGATGCTATGTTGGCGCAAGGTTTCTAAAGGCTACATCAACGCAAATCATAAGGCCGTCTGTTTTCAGACGGCCTTTTTCTTTTCCTGCAAATTTTATACGCCCAAATAACCTTCCCTGCTGGAAAGCCATCTTGCCAAATGCGCTTCGACGATTTCAGGGTTTTGTTCAATCAGCAAAGGGGCGATTTCGCGCGCCTGTTCCAAGAGATGCAGGTCTTCTTCAAGGTTGGCGAAGCGCAGCATGGGGACGCCGCTTTGGCGCGCGCCGAGAAATTCGCCGGGGCCGCGGATGTTGAGGTCTTGGCGGGCGATTTCGAAGCCGTCGGTGTGTTCGTAGATGACTTTCAGCCGCGCCTTGGCAAGTTCGCTCAAGGGTTCTGCAAACAGAAGGACGCACACGCTTTCTGCCGCGCCGCGCCCTACCCGTCCGCGTAATTGATGCAGCTGCGCCAAGCCCATGCGCTCGGCGTGTTCGATCACCATCAGGGCGGCGTTGGGCACATCTACGCCGACTTCGATGACGGTGGTGGCGACCAAGACGTTCAGACGGCCTGCGGCAAATTCCGCCATGACTTCGGCTTTTTCGGCGGCCTTCATGCGCCCGTGTACTAAGCCGATGCTGAGTTCGGGCAAGGCCGTCTGAAGCTGCTCGAGGGTTTCGGTGGCGGTTTGCAGTTGCAGGGTTTCGCTCTCTTCAATCAACGGACAAACCCAGTATGCCTGCTGCCCTTTGCGACAAATATTAAGGACGAAGCCCTCGACTTCAGCGCGGCGGACGTTGTTGACGAGGCGAGTTTTAATCGGCGTACGTCCTGGCGGCAATTCGTTGATGACGGATACGTCCAAGTCGGCGAAGAAACTCATGGCAAGTGTGCGCGGGATGGGCGTGGCGGACATCATCAACTGGTGGACGTCGCGCCCTTTGTTTTTGAGGGCGAGGCGTTGGGCGACGCCGAAGCGGTGCTGTTCGTCCACAATCACCAAGCCCAGATTTTGGAACTCGACGTCGTCTGAAAACAGGGCATGCGTACCGACGGCAATTTTGACAGAGCCGTCAGCCAGTTTGGCTTTAGCTTCGTCTTTGGCTTTTTTGCGCTGGCTACCGGAGAGCCAAACGACTTCGAGTCCTAACGGCTCAAGCCATTGTTTGAACTTGATGAAGTGCTGTTCTGCAAGGATTTCGGTTGGTGCCATTACAGCCACCTGCGCGCCAGATTCAATGGCGGTCAGCGCGGACAAAGCAGCAACAATGGTTTTGCCGCTGCCGACATCGCCTTGCAGCAGGCGGTGCATGGGGTGGGTTTGCGCCATATCGCGGCAGATTTCGGAAACAACTTTTTCTTGCGCATCGGTCAGGGCAAACGGCAAGGCGTTGCGCAGGGCTTGAGTCAATGTGCCGTCGCCGCCCAATGCTGTGGCCGAGCCGCTGACACGCTTCTGCCGCGCCAAGCGCATGGAAAGCTGTTGCGCCAAAAGTTCGTCAAATTTGAGCCGTTGCCATGCAGGCAGCGTGCCGTCTGAAAGTTGATGAATAGTGAAACTCGGCGGCGGTGAATGCAAAAGGCGCAGGCTTTCGGCGAGGTGCGGCAATTTCAGACGACCTAATAAAGTATCGGGGAGCGTGTCGTGCAACGGCGTAACGTCCAAGGCCGTCTGAATAATACGGCGCAAAGTAGGTTGGTTTAAACCATTTACGGTCGGATAAATCGGTGTGAGGCTTTCCGCTAAACCGATGTTTTCAGCATCACGGATTTTGGGATGAATCATCTCGTCGCCGTGAAACCCATGCTTAATTTCGCCCACGGCGCGGATGCGCTTGCCGACCGCCATCTGTTTCTGGTTGCTGGCGTAAAAGTGGATGAAGCGCAGAAAAAGGATGCTGCCGGAACCATCGGCGATTTGAACAATCAGCTGTTTGCGCGGTTTAAATGTCACTTCCTGATGAATGACTTCGCCCTCGACCTGACACGGCACCCCGATCGGTGCATCCTTAATCGGCATAATGTGCGTCTCGTCCTCGTAACGCAGCGGCAGGTGCAACACCAAATCCCATGCAGTATGGAGGTTGAGCTTGTCGAGCTTCTTGGCAGAAACATCAGTAATTTTGAGCTGTTTTTGGGTTTCGGGCGTCATCTTAAAAGGCAGCTGATTTAAAGTTTGCTGTATTTTATCCGAAAACAAAAAGGCCGTCTGAACGCAATGTTTCAGACGGCCTTCAAAGCTGAATACTTGAAACAAATGAATATTTGAAAATACGCCGGCTATCGAATCAACTTCAGCCATTGTTAGGAAACAGCTTTCAAAAAAGAAGGATATTCAACCCATACTTTTATCAGGAATTTAGCCAATAATGTTTACATACCAAATAATGATCCATTCACTCTAAAAATGCCAATCCAATTTCAATTTGACTGTCCGCGGTTCGCCATAGAAATTGTTTTGACCTCGCGTACGGTTGTAGTTGTTTTCAAAATACGTCCTGTCAGCCAGGTTCGTTCCTATCAGGCTGATTCTGCCGTGTTTGTGGAAGTCATATTGAACAAAGCCATCTATAAGTCCGTAGCCTCCTTGGCGAATATTGTAAAGGCTACTTGTGCGACTTTGCGCGGATATTCCGCCACCCAAGGTCAATTTAGTTTGAGGCAAGCGGTAGCTTGTACCGAGGCGGAACATATGTACCGGCGTGAAGTTACTGAAGTTATACGGGTCGGCAGTCGTATTTTTCTCCAACCGCTCCGCATTGACTTCTGCAGCATTTTTATACTTACTTTTGTTATATGTGTAGCCAACAAAAATACGCCAGTTTTCCGACAATTCGCCAGCCAATTCAAGTTCTGCACCGCTACTCTTAACTTTACCCACAGGCTTAGCGATGGTTTGGAATGAACCTCCGTTACGACTAGTATCGGGAACAAATCCGAAATCGACAACGGTACGGTTTTTCTGCTGTAAGACAAACAAGGCAAGCGAAGCATTCAGACGGCCTTGCAAGAACGACCCTTTCCAACCTATTTCATAGTTAGTCCCGATGAGTGGTGGAAGAACGGATTTGCTGGTTACATCAACGTTATCCTGTTGTTTAAAAATCTTAGTATAGCTGGCATACAGGCTTTGTTGCGGTGTCAGGTCGTAGGTAATGCCGGCATATGGCGTGAACCTATGACTTTGCATTTTTGAGGTGTAGTGTTCTTTGTCGATTTTGTTACTGCTCTCAGTTTGGAATGCCGTAGCAGGCTGGCCGTAGCGTACAGGCATTTCTTTGGCTTGTGTGGTTTCATAACGCGTATAGTGTATACCGCCCAAGAGATGTAGGCGGTTGGTTGCATTAAAGCGGGTACTGAAAGTCAAAGAATGTGTTTTATTCGTGTTAAGGTATTTCGAATAATTGTATAACGCCGGAACATGATCATCTGCAACCTGAACAGTTTTCCACAGCGGCGTTTTCAGATATTGGTTTGCCCATTTCAAATTTCCCTCTTCATCCCGCTCCTGTATTTTGTTTCCATTTGCATCCAATTCGTAAACAGGATCTTGCACCATTACGCGCTCACCATTGTCGTTGACTGTCCAGACAGGCTTGCCCTCCGCATCCAAACGGGGAGTATATTTGGTAACATGCGCGCCACTGCATTCCGGCACATAGATCTTGTTATTACCTTTTTCGTTATAAATATGCCAATCTGGTTCGACAATGCCTTTTTCTAAAGGATTACGCTCCGGACCATCGGGATGAATGCCGCAACTGCCTGCACCCGCATAACCTTGAGGACGGACAAAATAACGGTTTTGATATATTTCCGTATAGGCAGAACGGATTTTTTCATTGTTATACGTATAACCGACAAAGAAATCATGTTCACGCCCAAGCAGGCGGTAGTTACCTGTCAGATCCAGCTTAAAGCCCCATTGCACATCGTGTTTGGTATAGTGCAACGGCATGAAGTTGTAACGGCGGTTATATGTGTGGCGAAGATTGTATGCTGAGTCGTATAGACGGTTGGGAAACAGGCCTTCTGCATTGTTAATAATGCCTTGCTTTGCAAGCTCCTTATCAACAAACTCTTTTTTATCTACTTCTACACCCGGATCCTGCCAGTCGTTGCACAGGAAATCCAAACCAATGTCCTGCATACATTGATCAAAACCTGCCCGACGTGCTGCCGCCCTTTGGGAGCGATATTGTTCAAAAGCAGATGCATCGAAATGATGGGCAACGTAATCTGCTTTTTTCTCTTCATATGTTTTAGTGACGCCATCACGATATTCTTTTAATTTTGCCAACGCCTTGTCTTTAGGCTCAAAAGGAATAACCTCCCCCTTTTCAGTTAGGAAACCCGTAGCCTCAGATGCTGAAATACCTGCCGCGTGTTCGTTTTTCAGAAAAAATTGTCCGACTTTGGCATCTGAATCATTACGCGTATAAGAAATTTCGGCATTGAGTTGCCATCCATTGTCAAAGACATGTTTGAAACCGGAAAAAATATTGTATTTATCAGCATTCAGGCGTGACCATGAGGTTTCACCCAAATAAGTTTTACGTGGCAATTTCAAAGGATTGTTACAGGCTGGACTGGAGCTAAAGGCCGCAGTTTTTTGATCCTCACAAGGTAAAATTACGCCGGCAAAATCGGGAATGTCTTTATTTTTCTGATAAGTACCCCCCAAAGTCAGCATACTGTTATCACTCAAATCCGTATCGATCACGCCATAAACCATGTCTTTCTTGTTCCATACACCCTCTTTAAAAGAACGGTGGTCCTCATGAACACCAACCAGCCTACCGCGTACCGTATGTTCATTATTCAAGCTTCCAGATACATCCAAAGCCAAACGCTTGCTGCCCCTATGGTCAGTACTGATTTCACCTGTATGCTTAAACAGAGCTGTTGGCCGCTTACGGATTAAATTAATGGTTCCACCTGGTTCAGAATTAGACTGAGTAAGACCGGTTGCACCTCTGACAACCTCAATGTGATCATAAACAGCAAGGTCTGTACTGGGTGAGACATCGATTTTTGCCGTATAGCCCGAACGTCCAGACACATTAGTGGTAATACCGTCTTCACCAATCTGATCAACATAGAAACCGCGAGACAAAAAACGAGTTTGTAGGCCCGAATCGCGAACCACGTTGATTCCCGTAGTGTTTTTCATTGCATCTTCTAAAGAATATATTGCTTTATCATCTAGCTGCCGACGCGTCATTACGCTCACCGACTGCGGCGTATCCTTGCCTGAAATACTCAATCCAGTCGCCGTTGCCATCGTTCCGATTGTATAAGACTGACTGCGCTCGGTATTCCTTTGTGCCTGCCGTTTGCCACTGACCTTGACCGTATCCATATCTACATGTTCAACTTCTTGATGTCCTGTATCTGCAAAAACAGTTTGGCAAGGCAGTACTAATAACAAACAAATTGTTTTCATTTGAAAATCAGGTTTCACAACTATTTCCTTAATTAATAGAATCTACTTACCTACTTGATAAAAATTATAATTTATTAATTTTAAATGATATTTAATCTATAAAATTAAAATATAATAGTAATGATAGGCGTAATCATTATATACCTGATGCATTAATATATGAACTTTTTGTTATAGATTTTTTCTTATATCCTGATTTTTAGATAAAAAAAGGCCGTCTGAACGCAATGTTTCAGACAGCCTCAATTTAGGTATAACGCGATTAAGCGTTAGCTTCCTGTTGTTGTTGGTAAATGGCTTCGAAGTTGATCGGGGCAAGCAGTACAGGCGGGAAGCCTGCGCGGGTTACGCTGTTGGAAATGGCTTCGCGTGCGTAAGGGAACAGGATGTTCGGACAAGCAACGCCCAGCAGCAGTTGTACGTCTTCTTCAGGAATGTTTTCCAAACGGAAGATGCCGCTTTGGGTAACTTCGTTCAAGAACATGGTGCGCTCTTCGTTCAGTTTGGCAGTCACGGTAACGGTAACGTCAACGCTGTAGAAACCGTCTTCCAGTTTGGTGTTGCCGGTAGAAACGCGCATATCGACTTCAGGCTCGCCTTGTTCCAAGAAGATTTGTGGTGCGTGAGGCACTTCCAAAGACAAGTCTTTTACATACAGACGCTCAACGCTGAATACGGGTTGCAATTCTTCGCTCATTTTATTTTCCTAAGTTAAGGGTTAAGGATTCAGTAATTCGTCCAACTTGCCTTCCTGCTGCAAGCGGTACAAATCGGTAAAGCCACCGACATGGGTGTCGCCGATAAAAATCTGCGGCACGCTGCGCTGGCCGGAAAGCTGCTGCATTTCGGCAAAAACTTCCGGATTGCCGTCGATGCGGATTTCGTTGATTTCTTTCACACCCACCGCCTGCAACAGCCTTTTCGCCATGGTGCAGTACGGGCAATATGGACCGGTATAAACAGTAACGGTTTGCATGATTTCTTCCAAAATACCAATGTTCATGACTATATGGGCATAGGTGCTATTTTACAAGTATTCCCGCCGTACGGTTGTAAAAAACATTCAGACGGCCTCTTGGCCATAAACATTTGTGCAGATGCGGAAAAACCATAATTAAAGTATGATAAGCGCTTTCGCAGAATGACTTTTGCCATTTGTTTTTTGGAGAAGAACACATCGCAAAAGTTTTTCTATTCAAAATCAGGTATCCCCATGCTTTCAGGAATTCCCATCCCCAAGGACGCCGTGCGTCCGTCCGAAACCGTCCTCGTCAACATCACGCCGCAAGAAACGCGTGTGGCTGTTTTGGAAGAGAACAATATCTGCGAGCTGCACATCGAGCGCAACAGCGGCCATAGCTTGGTCGGCAATATTTATTTAGGCGTCGTCAAACGCGTCCTTCCCGGCATGCAAAGCGCGTTCATCGATATCGGCTTGGAGCGCGCCGCGTTTCTGCATATCGTCGACGTCCTCGAACAACGCCGCAATCCGGACGAAACCCAACGCATCGAACACATGCTCTTTGAAGGCCAGTCTGTCTTGGTTCAGGTCATTAAAGACCCCATCAACACCAAAGGCGCGCGCCTGTCCACCCAAATCTCATTGGCCGGCCGTTTCCTCGTCCATCTTCCGCAAGAAGACCACATCGGCATTTCCCAACGTATCGATGATGATGCCGAACGCAGCAGTTTGAGGGAGCGCCTCAACAACCTGCTGCCCGAAAATGCCTGCCACGGCTACATCATCCGTACCAACGCTGAAAACGCCTCCGATGACCAACTGCAATCGGACATTAACTATCTGACCAAAGTGTGGGAACACATTCAAAAACAGGCAAAAATCCAGCCGCCCGAAACCTTGCTCTATCAAGATTTGCCTTTGAGCCTGCGCGTTTTGCGCGATATGTTCAGCCTCGATACGCACAAAATCCTGGTTGACTCCACTGAAAACTACCGCCGCATGACCCAGTTTGCCGAGCAATACGTTCAAGGCGCATTGGGCAGAATCGAGCTGTTCAAAGGCGAACGCCCCCTATTTGAAACCCACAACATCGAGCAGGAAATCGCCCGCGCCCTGCAACCGCGCGTCAATCTCAACTTCGGCAGCTACCTCATCATCGAGTCCACCGAAGCCATGACCACCATCGATGTCAACACCGGCGGCTTTGTCGGCGCGCGCAATTTTGATGAAACCATCTTCCGCACCAACCTCGAAGCCTGCCACACCATCGCCCGCGAACTTCGCCTGCGTAATCTCGGCGGCATCATCATCATCGACTTCATCGATATGGCGCAGGAAATCCACCGCGAAGCCGTCCTGCAAGAGCTTGCCAAAGCCCTCAGTTTCGACCGCACCCGCGTCACCCTCAACGGCTTTACCAGTCTGGGCCTTGTCGAACTGACCCGCAAACGTTCGCGCGAAAACTTAAGCCAAATCCTCTGCGAACCCTGCCCTTCCTGCCAAGGCCGGGGCCGTCTGAAAACGCCGCAAACCGTGTGCTACGAAATCCAACGCGAAATCGTCCGCGAAGCGCGCCGCTATGATGTCCAAGCCTTCCGCATTTTGGCTGCTCCGAATGTCATCGACTTGTTCCTAGACGAAGAATCGCAATCGCTGGCGATGTTGATAGACTTTATCGGCAAACCGATTTCGCTGGCAGTCGAAACCGCCTACACGCAGGAACAATACGATATTGTGTTGCTGTAAAGATAAAAGGCCGTCTGAAAACTTTTCAGACGGCCTTCTTGTTTGAGCGAATAAAGATTACGGTTTCACTACTTTACCGTTGATTTTGACGGAAGTCAGTTTCAAGTTGTAGGTTTTGCCGTCATCGGTATAACTGATTTGCGCAGGGATATTGTCGATATCGGAAGCAAACGAGTAAGTCACGGTATCGTCGCCACGGCGGACGCGATATTTGCTCACAGGCGTTGTACCGCCGCTCAGTTTATAGCTTTCGCTGCCGATTTTGTTCATGCTGCCGACGGTGTACAGTTTTTTACCGTTGGTAATTTTCAAACCTGACGGCAGCCGCACATCATTGGCGGCCAGTTGCCATGCCAAAGTGAACAAGTCCATGGCTGGGCCGGATTTTTCGGTTTTCAAATCGCCTGCTTTGCCGTAAGTGATGTTGCCGCCGGAGAATTTGGCCTCGGCATACACTTTGCCGCCGCGTACATCTTTGTAGTAAGACGGATGCAAGGTCGTGCCGTTGATGCTGCCGCCGGATTCAAAGCGGATATTGTAAAGCGGTACTTTGATGGTAGAGACGATTTTGTATTGGCTGCCGCTGCGTGTGAAGGTCATGGTCGCAGGAATACCGTAGCTGCCTGAGTATTGCAAAACGGCAGATTGTGGCAATTCAGCGGCTTGTGCGCCGATGGAGGCAGTGAGCAGGGAAAGTGTCAGCAGGGTTGTTTTAATCGGATTCATGATGTTTTCCTTGTGTGTATGGTGTTTTAATTAAGCCAACAGGCTTTGTCCGGCGGCATTGCGTTGTGCATTCAAAACGCGGTTGCCTTCGATTTTCAGACGGCCTGCAACGAAATCAGCAACGGCTTGTGGGAAAAGCTGGTGTTCAACCGTCAGCACGCGTACGGCAACATCGTCAGCGGTATCACCGTCCAAAATAGGCACAATGCCTTGCGAAATAATCGGACCGCAATCCAGCTCGGGGGTCACAAAATGGATGGTGCAGCCAGCTACTCGGCAACCTGCTTCCAATGCGCGTTCGTGGGTGTGCAGACCTGTGAAAGAAGGCAGAATGGACGGATGAATGTTGATCAGGCGGTTTTCATAATGTGCGCAGAACTCCGGAGTCAAAATGCGCATGAAGCCCGCCAATACGACCAAATCGGGCTGATAGGCATCGATTTTCTCCATCATGGCCTGATCGAATGCCAGGCGCGAGTCGAAGTTTTTATGGTTCAAACTGTCGGTGGCAATACCGCGCTCTGCCGCCCATGCCAATCCGGCTGCGGTCTCGCTGTTGCTCAATACGGCTGCAATGTTGGCATCGGGAATATTGGCATTCACAATTGCCTGCATATTGCTGCCGCGTCCGGAAATAAGGATGACGATATTTTTCATCACAATTCCTTGTTTATTTGGAACAAAGGCCGTCTGAAACGGAATTTTTCAGACGGCCTTTTATCCGTTGTTTAAGGGCGTAAGCCTTGATTTGGATTATTGAACTTTTTGTACGTCAACTTGTACTGGTTGTTGTGCAGCGGCATCAGGTGCACCTACTTTAACCAGTTTTACGTCGAATACCAAAGTTTCGTTCGGGCCGATTTTATCGCCGGCACCCACTTCGCGGTAAGCCAATTTGGCAGGGATATAGAATGTTGCTTCGCCGCCTTCTTTCAAGAGTTGGATACCTTCAGTCCAACCTGGAATCACTTGGCTTACAGGGAAGCTTACTGGACCGCCGTTGGCTTTGCTGCTGTCAAATACGGTACCATCAATCAGACGGCCTTCGTATTCAACGGTAACCATATCGTCTTTAGTTGGTTTTTTACCTTCGCCTTCTTTGGTGATTTTGTATTGCAGACCGGAAGCGCTGGTTTTCACGCCTTCTTTAGTCGCATTTTCTTTCAAGAACGCTTCGCCTTTTTCCAAGTTCACTTTGGCATCTTCAGCACGTTTGGCAGCTGCTTTTTCTTGTTGCTCTTGCAGGAATTTCATCATCACTTCCTGAGCTTGGGCTTCAGTCATTTTGACTTCTTTGCCTTCAAACATGGCTTCCATGGCTTCGGTGAAGACTTTCAAATCGATTTCCGTACCTTGGTCTTTCATTTGTTTCAATGAACGGCCGATGTCCACACCCATTGCGTAGCTGGCTTGTTGGGCAGTAGAACCGATGGCAGAAGCATCTGCAGTCGCATTTGAAGCTGCTGAAGCAGCTGGGGCATCTTTAGCGGCAGTGTCTTTTTGGTTGCAAGCAGTCAGTGCCAACAAAGCAGACAAAGCCAATGCGCTGAATTTGAAAGTTTTGTTCATGATTATGTCTTTTCCGGAAAGGTCAAAAAAGGGGATTATAGCTGAGTTTGATTGAAATGGAATCAAGGTGGATAAAAATTTGTAAAGGCTCTTATCAAAAACATTAAGGCCGTCTGAAAACAGGTTTCAGACGGCCTACTCTTAGCTATCGGTCAAACGATTAATACCAGCCGCGCAGTTTCATTGCTTTTTCAACACGACGGATACTCATCATGTAAGAAGCAGTACGCAGGTCAACATCGTATTCTTGAGCCAAGTTCCAAATATCGCGGAACGCACGGCGCAGAACAACGGTTTCTTTCTCTTGAACTTCGTCAAACTCCCAATAGTAGCCTTGCAGGTTTTGTACCCATTCAAAATAAGATACAACCACGCCGCCGCAGTTTGCCAAAATATCAGGAACAACCAATACGCCGTTTTGACGCAGGATAACGTCTGCCTCTGGAGTAGTCGGGCCGTTTGCGCCTTCAACCACGATTTTCGCGCGGACTTTACCGGCGTTTTCAGAAGTCAGTTGGTTTTCCAGCGCGCAAGGGGCGAGCACGTCCACATCCAAAGCCAAAAGTTCGGCATTGCTGATTTCTTTGCCGTAGCCGGCTTCGTTGGTGATGAAACCTTTTTCTTGGAATTCTTTGATGATTGCTTCCATATCCAAGCCGTTTTCGTTGTAGATGGCAACGTCAACGGTAGATACGGCAACGATTTTCGCGCCAGCTTTGTGTGCATAGTAACCGGTGTGGTAGCCCACGTTACCGAAACCTTGAATGGCGTAAGTAGCACCCTTCACGTCTTTGCCCAGTTTTTCCAAAGCTTGGACGGCGGCGAAGTTTACGCCGTAACCGGTGGCCTCAGTACGCGCCAAGGAGCCGCCAAACTCAACCGGTTTGCCGGTGAATACGCCCGGTGCAGAATGTTTCACGACGTTTTCATAGGCATCAACCATCCAAGACATGATTTTGCCGTTGGTGTTCACATCAGGTGCAGGAATATCGATTTTCTCGCCAATCAGCGGAGAAATGGCTTCGGAATAAGCGCGGGCGATGCGTTCCAATTCCGCTTCGGAATAGTTACGCGGATCCAAAGTAATACCGCCCTTACCGCCGCCGTAAGGAATACCGGCCACGCAGCATTTGATGGTCATCCAGATAGACAGGGCTTTAACCTCGTCCATATTCACATGAGGATGGAAACGCACGCCGCCTTTGTAAGGGCCGACGGCATTATTGTGTTGTGAACGGTAGCCGGTGAAGTTTTCTACTGTACCGTTGTCGAGTTTGACAGGGAAGTTCACTTCCAAAACACGTTGCGGCTTTTTCAAGATTTCAAATACTGCTGGGTCGGCATTCAGGCGATCGCAGGCAATTTTCACTTGTTTTTGTGCAATTTCAAACGGATTCAGTGTTTCTTTAACAGCAGATGCGGACATGTATTTTTCCTTTTCATACACATGATTAGACGAGAGCCATACTTGTTACTATATACAAAAACAGGAAAAAATGTAATAGCATGTAGTCGATAAAAAGCAAATCCATTCATTTATATATGAATTTAGTTTGAGGCCGTCTGAAAATATCGGCATGCCGACCAAAAAATTTTCAGACGGCCTAGTATAAATGCTCATCAAACCATTCAAAAAAACACACAAACCCTTTGTTTTTTAATGCCTACCAAACCACCCTTTTTGTTGACAAAATCCCTTCCATATTCCAAATAGGCTAACAGCCTTACACCAGCAAAAATTGTTAACAATTTAAACAAATATCCCTTTAAAGAATCAGCAAAATATCGGCAAATCAGGCAAACAATGTTAAAATAAGCGCTTAAATAATATGACAGAAAGCTACTCAATGACTACTGCTGCTTTAGAACACGTTCAAGCCGTTGCCTTTGATTTGGACGGTACCTTATGTGATTCCGTTCCCGATTTGGCCGCAGCAGCCCAAGCCATGTGTGCGCACTTGGGTTTACCTGTTTTGCCTACCCAAACGGTTGAAAGTTATGTCGGCGACGGCATCAGCAAGTTGGTTCATCGTGTCATTACCAATGATCGTGAAAAAGAAGCCGATCCTGAAATCTGGGAAAAAGGCTTCGTGTTCTTTATGAAATATTATCGCGAACACTTAAGCGACTTTACCCGCCCCTACCCTGAAACCGAAGCCGGCCTCGGCCTGCTCAAGTCCTTGGGTATCCCATTGGTTGTCATTACCAATAAAAATGAAATTCTGGCTGCTGAGCTACTGAAACAGCTTAATCTCGATGGCTACTTCAGCCTGGTTCTCGGCGGCGACAGCCTGACTGAGAAAAAACCCAGCCCATTGCCGCTTCAACATGCGGCCGAAGTTTTGGGCATCGACGTTGCCAATATGCTGATGGTGGGCGATTCTAAAAATGACATTCTCGCCGCCAAAGCGGCCGGTTGCTTCAGCGTCGGCGTAACATTCGGCTACGGCGACATGACCTTGCTCTCTCAAGACAAAGCGACCAAACCTGATTTGTTGATTCGCGCCCTGCCTGAAATCTACGAAAATCTGCAACCGCAAAAAAACAAAGACGAAGAATAATTCGGCTTTATTTTCAGACGGCCTTTTCGGTGCTTTCGCCCAATCAGGCCGTCTGAAATGTAATTCAATGTAGTTAAATCCCTCCCCTTCCATATTCCCATGAAACCTCCCAAAACCTTACGCGCCCGCACCTTGGATATTCTTTCCCGTCAAGAAGTCAGCCGTGTCGGCTTGAAACGCAAACTGGCCCCACACGCTGAAAGCGAAGAAGAATTGGAAAAGGTTTTGGACGAATTTGCCGAACGGAATTGGCAATCCGACCAACGTTACGCAGAAGCCTATATTCACAGTAAAAGCAACCGTTACGGCACGCTCCGCCTCAAGCAAGCTTTGGCGCAACAAGGTATCGATGCAGACGACTGTCGGGAGTTCCTACCCGATAGGGAGGACGAGCTGCAAACCGCTATTTCCGTCTTACGTAAAAAATTCAAGCAAGAAGCTCAAGATTTGAAAGAAAAACAAAAACAAGCACGTTTCCTTGCTTATCGCGGCTTTGGTGCCGATACCATTCAGACGGCCTTAAAAACGGCGTGGAATGAAGACGAAGACTTCTATCAATAATCATTCCCACTTGAATCTTTGCTTCTATCGGCGTACCCTTACGTTTTTATTCAATAATTCAATCAGAGCTTCATCATGTCCGACAAACCGCACGATACACCTAATCCCCTACTCGAAGACGAACGCAAAAATCCTGTTTACCGCTTGGGTCAGGCAGTAGCCGGATTCATGTTGCTGGTTTGGGCCGGCGTTTTGGCCTTAGTTTTCTTCTTGGTTTTCCGTTTTTGGTTGAGTTAAACCCAATCCAATTACAAAAAAGCCATAAACCCTCTTAAAAAGAAGCCAACAGCTTTTATTTGTAAACATCAAAAAGGCCGTCTGAAAACACTTTCAGACGGCCTTTGCTTGTAACAAGATTATCCTCGAATCACTTTGCGGATATTTGGATTGGCATGCATTGCATGAATAATCTGATTAACCTGATCCAAGTCTTTGACTTTAATTGTGAATTTAAATTCTACAAAACCTTCCGTTCCTGCTTGCGCTTTGGTTGGAGTATCGACAGATTCGATATCCGCACCGGAATTGGAAATCGCTTGCGCCATTGAGGCAAGCAAACCATGCGCATCTTCGGATTTGACATTGAGGATGGTGCGGTACGTTTGATTTCGCATACTGTCCCAACCGGCATCCAACTGCTCTTCCGGATCGGCTTTAACCAAAGTTTGGCAGGTATCACGGTGAATAATCATGCCCTTGTCTTTGACCAATAAGGCGCGAATCGGATCGCCGGGGATCGGATGGCAACACTCGGCAAAATGAATCCGGCCGGTTTCTTGATCATTGACTTTGATCGGGCTGAGTTTGACTGTACTGCCAAAATGTTGGCCCGCCAACTCGGCAATGTGCATGGCAACATGTACCGGCAAAGTATGCCCCATACCGACATTGTAGAGAACCTCTTCAAACGAGGTTTGTTTGGTATTCAAATCGGCAAGGTATTTTTCTTTGAGGTCGTCTGAAAGCAGAACGTCTTTAGGCAACAGGCTGGATAAAGCTTTTTGCAGCAGGTTCTCACCCAAAACAACGGCATCGTGACGATTCAGATTTTTAATGTATTGGCGGATGGCGCTGCGCGCACGGCTGGAAACGGTAAAATTCAGCCATGCCACATTAGGCTTGGCGTGTTCGGAAGTAATGATTTCTACCGTATCACCGGTTTTCAGCTTGGTGCGCAACGGCATCATGACGTTATTGATACGCGCGGCAACAGTTTTATGACCGATATTGGTGTGAACGGCATAGGCAAAGTCAATCGGTGTCGCTCCTTTAGGCAAGGTAAGAATATCGCCTTTCGGGGTAACGATATAGACTTCGTTGGGGAACAAATCGACTTTGACATGCTCCAGAAACTCGATGGCATTTGAGCTGCTGGCTTGCAGGTCAAGAATATTTTTCATCCACCGGTTCATATGGAGGACGGCTTGGTCCGGAGTGTTTTCACCGGATTTATAAATCCAATGACCGGCAATACCGCCCTCAGCCACTGCATCCATTTCACGCGTACGGATTTGCACTTCGATCGGCAAACCGTAAGGGCCGACCAAGGTAGTGTGTAGGCTTTGGTAGCCGTTGCTTTTCGGAATGGCGATATAGTCTTTGAAACGGCCGGGCTTGGGGTGGTATAAATTATGCAATGCACCCAACGCGGCATAACAGGCAGGAATATTGTTTACAATGACCCGAAAGCCGTAGATATCCATTACTTCGGCAAAACGCAGCTTTTTAGCCAGCATTTTTTGATGGATGCTGTATAAGTTTTTCTCGCGGCCTTTGATTTTGGCTTCAATATTGACACCAACCAAACGCTGACCGAATGCACGCAACACTTTGCCGACAACATCGCGGCGATTTTTGCGGCTGTTGTCCATGGCTTTTTTCAGGGTTTCGTAGCGTCTTGGGTGGAGGTTTTGGAACGATAAGTCTTGAAGCTCTTGATACGCATTGTTCAGACCAATGCGGTTGGCGATTTGAGCATAGATTTCGAGGGTTTCTTTGGCGATGCGGCGGCGTTTTTCCGGACGCATAGAGCCAAGGGTACGCATATTGTGCAATCGGTCGGCAAGTTTGACGACGATGACGCGCACGTCTTTAGTCATGGCGAGGATCAGTTTGCGGAAACTTTCCGCCTGATGCTCGGCATGATCTTCAAATTTGAGTTTTTCCAGTTTGGAGAGGCCGTCTACCATTTCGGCAATGGTATCGCCGAATTCTGCCGCCATTTCGACTTTAGTTACGCCCGTATCTTCCAATACATCATGCATAACGCCCGCGCAGAGGCCTTGAACATCCATGTGCCAAATCGCAAGCTGCGTGGCAACAGCAAGGGGGTGGGTGATGTAGGGCTCGCCGCTTTTACGGGTTTGTCCGTCATGGGCGTGGAAAGCGTAGGCAACGGCTCTTTCAAGCTCGGCCTGCTCATTCTCATTGAGATAGGATGCGGTGCGAAACAGAAGCTCGCGCGCTTCTGCTGTCAGCGGGTCATAGGGGGCGGTAGGCAGTGGGGCTGGCATTTTCAGACGGCCTTTTATGGCTATTTTTTAAGCCGTCAGACTGTATCGGTTGTGATATCGCACCGATACAGTCCGCGCGACGGTTTTATCGGTTTGCCGGTTGGTTTATTTGTTGCGGGTCAGCAGCTCGGTTCCGATTTGTCCGGCTGCGATTTCGCGCAGGGCGGTTACGGTTGGTTTGTTGTTGCGGATGTCGTCAACCAATGGCGCATTGCCGTTTTCGAGCTGGCGTGCGCGACGGGCGGCAACTAGGGTAAGGTCGAAGTGGTTAGGGATTTTACCTGTGCAGTCTTCAGTAGTAATACGGGCCATGTTTGCTTGCTTTCTTTCTATGTTTCAAATAAACGGTTATTTTCGCTGTTTTTTACGAATTTTCCAACAGGTTTGAAATAAATCCCTGTTGAGAGGATTTTTTCAGACGGCCTGCTTTAATAATGTGGAACAAATCGGCTTCGGCACGATCCAAATCGTCATTCACAACGACGTAATCGAACAAAACGGATTGCTCAATCTCATGACGGGCTTTTGAAAGACGTGTTTGAATAACTTCTTCGCTGTCTGTACCACGGCCGATCAAACGTTGCGCCAAAACTTCAAAGGAAGGCGGCAGGATGAAAATGCTGCTGGCTTCAGGCAACGATTTACGCACTTGCGCCGCACCTTGCACATCGATTTCCAAAATTACATCATAGCCCTCTTCGCTCAACGAATTCACGCCGGCGATACTGGTGCCGTAGTAGTTGCCGAACACATTGGCGTGTTCCAAAAAGGCTCTTTGCTCAATTAGTGATTCAAACTCTTCTTTGGGAACAAAGTGGTAATGCACACCATGTGTCTCACCCTCACGTGGCTGGCGCGTGGTATGAGAAATGGAAACACGGATGTCATCATGATTTTTCAACAGGCGCGACACCAAGGTCGTTTTACCTGTGCCGGAAGCGGCAGAAATGATGTAAATATTGCCTTTTTTATGATTTTGCATGGTGGTTCAGCCGATGGTATGTATCTGTAAATTATAACACAACACAATGTTTCTCGAAATTTCAGACGGCATGTTGCAAAATTTGGCTATTGTATCGATTAATTTGGCAAGTCCGCATATGACCGCTACAATATCGTGTTAAAAACTTTTTGATTTCGGAATGTCGAGATGTTGATTCATCCTGAAGTAATGGGCGTAGAAGCTTTGGCGGACAAAATCCGTAAAATTGAAAACTGGCCGCAAAAAGGGATTTTGTTTCATGACATTACTCCCGTTTTGCAAAGCGCAGAATATTTCCGCCTGCTGGTCGATTTACTGGTTTACCGCTATATGGGGCAGAAAGTTGATGTCGTGGCAGGCTTGGATGCGCGCGGCTTCATCATTGGTGCAGCTTTGGCCTATCAACTGAACGTCGGCTTTGTCCCCATCCGCAAAAAAGGCAAACTGCCGTTTGATACGGTTTCTCAGAGTTACGCTTTGGAATATGGCGAAGCAACGGTAGAAATCCATACTGACGCCATCAAGCCGGGCGCACGCGTTTTGTTGGTAGATGATTTGGTAGCAACCGGCGGCACAATGCTGGCAGGTGTCGAGCTTATCCGCAAACTGGGCGGCGAAGTAATCGAAGCAGCTGCCATTTTAGAATTTACCGACTTGGACGGTGGCAAAAAAATCCGTGAAAGTGGCGCACCATTATTTACCCTATGCCAAAACAAAGGCTGTATGTAATAAAAAACCGCAAGCTAATCAGCCTGCGGTTTTTTATTATCACAATTATTCGAGAACGTATCCGTCCGTATCCCAGAAAGTTTTTTTCACCAACTGATCGTCTTTATAAACCAGCTCAGATTTCTTTGCACCATCATCATACCAATCCAAAATGATGCCGCTGCGTTTGCCGTTGCGAATACTCAATTCAGACACGATGCGGCCATTTTCATCCCAACTGATGATCTCCGTTGGTTTGTCATTGCTCATCATCATTTCAGTTTTCGGACTGCCGTCTGAATACCATTGTTTCCAATGGCCATTGGCTTTATCGTGCTTAAACTGAATTTCGCTTTCTTTCACACCATTTCGGTAATAGCGGGAACCCACGCCCTCACTCAGTCCATTTTGATAAGGCATTACTGCGGATTTTTTGCCGTTTGGATACCAGTTGACCCACTCGCCATGCGGTTTGCCGTTGCGATAGCTGCCGACCATCTTTTTCTGACCGTTGAAATGCCACAGGGTCAGCGTACCGTTATCCAAAGCCGGCACAAAAACCTTAATCTGACCGGCAGGTACTTCATAAGGATCAGAATATTTTTTCATCGATGGATAGTAAAAATCCTGCACCTGCGCCTTACCTGCCTCAATCTTGTATTGGCGGACATAAGCAACCGAAGGCATGGTCGCCGTCAGTTTACCGTTTTGATTGAAATAAACGGTATGTTGCTGGGCAAAGGCGGCAACGGGCATACTGAACAAGGCAGCAGCCAACAGGCCTGATTTTAAACAATTATTCATAATATTGGGTTTGGCAGTATATGTTCTACAAAAAGTCAGTAATAAAAATCTACCGGCATTTAAATCTATGACGAATATTATAAGCTATAGTTTCAAAGCCTGCTTGGATTTCATATTCGGCATTCTATAGACATTTGTATTTTCTTAAAACATTAAAAATTATATAGACCAAAGGCCGTTTGAAAATTTTTCAGACGGCCTTTGTTTTATTCATATCAAAATAAACTACTCTTCACCCAATAATTGCTCACGGGTCAACAAGAATACAAACCCATCGCCACCGCTGGTTTCCAACCAAGTAAACGGCAATTCGGGATAAGCCGCTTCCAATACTTCACGGTTATGACCGATTTCAACCAACAATACACCTTTCGGATTCAAATATTTCGCAGCCTGCAAAATGATTTGGCGTGTAGCATCCAAACCATCTTCTCCACTACCCAAAGCCAATTCCGGCTCATGTAGGTATTCATCAGGCAACGCTTCCACAGATTCTGCATCAACATAAGGCGGATTGGAAACAATTAAGTCGTAGGTTTCATCCAAACCTTCAAACAAATCGGTATGCACCAAGCTGATGCGGTCTTCCAAGCCATAATCTTCAATATTGATCGCGGCCACTTCCAGCGCATCCAAGCTCAAATCTACGGCATCGATTTGTGCATCGGGATAGTGGTGCGCCATTTGAATAGCCAAACAGCCGCTACCGGTACACAAATCCAAAGCTCGATGCACCAATTCATCATGTTCAATCCAAGGACGGATACCGTCGCCAAGCAATTCATAAATAAAAGAACGGGGCACGATGACGCGTTCATCGACATAAAAATCAAACTCACCCTGCCATGCCTGATGCGTCAGATACGCGGCAGGAATATGCTCCACTGCGCGGCGTTCGAGAATGGACAATACCTCTTCCTTCTCACTTTGCAACAATTTGGCATCCAAATAAGGCTCCAACGTATCCAAAGGCAGATTCAAAGTGTACAAAATCAGATAGGCTGCCTCATCATGGGCATTATCACTTCCGTGTCCGAAAAACAGTCCGGCATCATTAAAACAGCTGACGGCAAAACGCAATAAATCGCGAACAGTGGTCAGCTCTTGAGCAGCTTGGTTGAACATAATGTTTTGTCTTGTCGATTTAAGAATATTGAAATTATAACAGAAAGGCCGTCTGAAAACTTTTCAGACGGCCTTCGATTTAATTCAGCTTAAGATTATTTATCGCGGCTGAATACGATTTTGGTAGCTTGGATAGCAACGCAGACAGCACCACCGATGAAGATCAAGTCAGCAGCGGTACGAACCCAACGCAGGGTATCCAGAATTTCCATTTGCAGGAATTCTTCGCTACGGGCATACCACAGACCGTGAGTGATAGAAGCATAAGCTTGAATCACGCCGACCGGCAACAGGCTGATGGCAATCATACCCACCAGACCGCCGTTCAGCAGCCAGAATGCCCAAGTCATCAGTTTGTCGTCAAATTGAGCATTAGGTTTCAGGTAACGTGCAACCAGCAATACGAAGCCCAGAGCCAAGAAACCATACACACCAAACAGAGCCGCGTGAGCGTGAACTGCAGTAGTGTTCAGACCTTGAATGTAGAATAGGGAAATCGGCGGGTTAATCAGGAAGCCGAATACGCCGGCACCGATCATGTTCCAGAAGGCAACTGCTACGAAGCACATCAGAGGCCAACGCAGACGTTTCGCCCAGTCGGATAGGTGTTGGTAAGACCAGTGTTCGTAAGCTTCACGACCCAGCAGAATCAAAGGTACAACTTCCAAAGCGGAGAAACATGCACCGATTGCCATAGAGGCAGAGGTAGAGCCGGAGAAGTACAAGTGGTGCAATGTACCTGGGATACCGCCCAACATGAAGATTGCAGCAGCAGCCAAAGTAGAAGCAGTAGCAGTACTACGGCGGACAAAGCCCATGTTGTAGAAGATGAATGCGAAGGCGGCAGTAGCAAACACTTCGAAGAAACCTTCTACCCACAGGTGAACCACCCACCAACGCCAGTATTCCATCACAGCGATTGGAGATTTTTCACCGTAGAACAGGCCAGGAGCATAGAACACACCCACACCGACCATAGAAGCTACGAAGATAGCCAACAGGTTTTTGTCTGTACCTTTTTCTTTAAAGGCAGAGACAGTACAACGCAGCATCAGGAACAGCCACAACAGCAAGCCGACCATCAGCAACAGTTGCCAGAAGCGACCCAGATCCAAGTATTCGTAACCTTGGTGACCGAACCAGAAGTTCAGCTCAGGCGGAATGATGTGGGTCAAAGCAAAGAAGTTACCTGCGTAAGAACCACCGACTACGATGAACAGGGCGATGTACAGGAAGTTCACACCGGCACGTTGGAATTTAGGATCTTTACCGCCGTTCACAATCGGAGCCAAGAACAGACCTGCTGTCAGGAAGCCGGTTGCAATCCAGAAAATAGCGGATTGGATGTGCCAAGTACGGGTCAGTGCGTATGGGAACCAGTCGGCCATTTCAAAGCCCAAGGCGGTATCGATACCGTAGAAACCTTGACCTTCGACAGTATAGTGAGCAGTCAAACCACCCAACAGTACTTGTACGACAAACAGCGCAACAGTCAGGAATACATATTTGCCCAACGCTTTTTGAGAAGGAGTCAGTTGTACTTTGGAAATAGGATCCTCAGTAGGTACTTCAACCTCTTCGTGTTTGGTCAAGAAAGAGTAACCCCACATCAGCAAGCCGATACCCATCAGCAACAATACCACGCTGGTGAAGGACCACATGTAGTTTTCAGTAGTCGGTACGTTGTTGATCAAAGGCTCGTGCGGCCAGTTGTTGGTGTAAGTGAAGTTCTCGTCAGGACGGTTGGCCGAAGCAGACCAAGAAGTCCAGAAGAAGAAGTTGAACAGTTTTTCACGCGCTTCTTGGCTTGGCAATGTGTTGTTTTTCATTGCAAAGTGTTCGCGAGTGGTTTGGAACTTAGGATCGTCGCTGTACACACCGTGGTAGTAAGGCAGAATGCTTTCGATCGCTTTCACGCGAGTATCGCTGATAACGACAGAACCGTCTTCCTTAATACGGCTTTGGTTGCGGTATTCGTCAGCCAAACGGGTTTTCAGAACAGCTTGTTCCTCAGGAGAAACTTCGTCAAATTTTTTACCGTAAGTTTCTTGCGCAGTCAGATCCAACCATGCAACCAGCTCGCGGTGCAGCCAGTCGGCAGTCCAGTCCGGAGCTTGGTATGCACCGTGACCCAATACAGAGCCAACTTCCATACCGCCGGTAGTTTGCCATGCAGATTGACCTGCCAAAATATCGTCTTTGGTCATCAGGACTTTGCCGGATGCAGAAACGACTTGTTCAGGGTATGGCGGAGCCTTTTTATAGACCTCGCTACCCATATAACCAAGAATGGTAAAGCATACTGCCAGTACGGCAAACAGCAAGTACCAAAGCTTCTTGTACTGTCCCATTTTGAGTACTCCTTGATTTTGGTAAAAAGTGGTTGGGTATTAATTCATCAAATATGAATGTTAAAGATTGTATCACGGTTTTAAAAGTAAAGAAATATTTTGTCAATAATATTCCTTTAAAACCATTAACTTACATGATATTGATTCCTATTATCCTGTATAACCCCCTCCCTTGTTATATTTTGTGTTAAGCCCACACTAACATTTTCACACAAAAATAAACTTTTCGGTTTAGTTTTTTATACTACTAAAGGAGTATTTAAGGATTAAAAGATTCATATTCATTGAACAATTTGATTTATGTCAAAATACACCCAAACAAGCGCCTACATAATCATACAAAATTTCAAACCATCCTATCAGGATACTTAACTTTTCTTACAATAAGGAAACTTTAAACATGAAACGCCAAACCTTAGCTGCACTTATCGCTTCTGTATTTGCACTGGCCGCATGCGGCGAACAAGCTGCTAAACCAGCTGAAACTCCGGCTGCCACCGCTTCTGCCGAAGCTCCTGCTGCTTCTTCTGACTCACAAGCTGCTGCCGAGACTCCTTCTTCAGAATTGCCTGTAGTCGATGCCATCATGACTCACGCTCCGGAAGTTCCACCTGCAATCGATCGCGATCATCCGGCTAAAGTACGCGTTAAAATGGAAACCGTCGAAAAAACCATGACTATGGAAGACGGTGTTGAATACCACTACTGGACATTCAACGGCGACGTTCCGGGCCAAATGATCCGTGTACGCGAAGGCGATACCGTAGAAGTAGAATTCTCTAACAATCCTTCTTCTACCGTTCCTCACAACGTTGACTTCCACGCTGCTACCGGTCAAGGCGGTGGTGCAGAAGCTTCTTTCACTGCCCCAGGCCACACTTCTACCTTCAGCTTCAAAGCGCTGCAAGCCGGTTTGTACATCTACCACTGTGCCGTTGCTCCTGTAGGTATGCACATCGCCAACGGTATGTACGGTTTGATCTTGGTTGAACCTAAAGAAGGTCTGCCTAAAGTGGACAAAGAGTTCTACATCGTACAAGGCGACTTCTATACTAAAGGTAAAAAAGGCGCTCAAGGTCTGCAACCTTTCGACATGGATAAAGCCATTGCCGAACAACCTGAATACGTTGTATTCAACGGCCACGTAGGCTCTATCGCCGGTGACAACGCCCTGAAAGCCAAAGCTGGTGAAACTGTTCGTATGTACGTTGGTAATGGTGGTCCTAACTTGGTATCTTCTTTCCACGTTATCGGCGAAATCTTCGACAAAGTATATGTTGAAGGTGGTAAACTGATTAATGAAAACGTACAAAGTACTCTGATTCCTGCCGGTGGCGCAGCGATGATCGAATTCAAAGTCGACATTCCAGGCAGCTACACTGTGGTTGACCACTCTATCTTCCGTGCGTTCAACAAAGGTGCTTTGGGTCAATTGAAAGTTGAGGGTGATGAAAACCCTGAAATCATGACCAAAAAACTGAGCGACACCGTTTACCAACCTGCCGGTGCAGCCGCTTCTGCTCCAGCAGCTGCGTCTGGTGCTTCTGAAGCCGCTAAATAATCTCTCGGTTTTTAATACGCCAAGCCACTGCTGCCCTACTCTTTAGAGCCGCAGTGGCTTCCATCACAATTAATCTTCCTGTTCAATCAGACAGATTGATTTTTCAGACGGCCTTGTTATGATTAGGCTATCTGAAAAATAAATTTTCTGTTTCAATCGATAATAAGGGCGTACCATGAAACTCATACGACTCCTCCTCTTAGGCAGTGCCTTAATCTGCGGCAATACATTTGCTGCCGAAATGGTAAAAATCGAAGGAGGCAGCTACCGTCCTCTCTATCTCAAAAAAGAAACTTCCCTTATTAAAGTCAAACCCTTCCAGCTTGACAAATATCCGGTAACCAATGCCGAATTTGCCGAATTTGTGAAAACACATCCGCAATGGCAAAAAGGTAATATCGGCTCCAAACAAGCTGAAAAAGCTTACCTGAAACATTGGGTGAAAAACGGCAGCAACAGTTATGCGCCTAAAGCTAGCGAACTCAAACATCCGGTAACCAATGTTTCATGGTTTGCCGCCAATGCCTACTGCGTTTCCAAAGGCAAACGCCTGCCGACTATTGACGAGTGGGAATTTGCAGGTTTGGCCTCTGCCACTCAAAAAGACGGCTCTGCCGAACCCGGCTACAACCGTACCATCTTGGATTGGTATGCAGACGGCGGCCGCAACGGCCTGCACGACATCGGTAAAAACAAACCCAACTACTGGGGCGTATACGATATGCACGGCCTAATTTGGGAATGGACTGAAGACTTCAACAGTAGCCAACTCTCAGCCGGCTCGTCCAACACCCAAATGTTCTGTAGCGGCGCATCCGTAGGCTCAAGCGACCCATCCAACTATGCGGCTTTCTTGCGCTACGGCATCCGTACCAGCCTGCAATCCAAATATGTTTTAAATAACTTAGGCTTCCGCTGCGCAAGCAAATAAAGTTTAGTTTTATCACCAAAGCAGCTTTGGCGGTACTGGAAGGTATCGCCGCTTTTTTTGGCCGTCTGAAAAGATGTGGCGCACAAAGACAAATTGTGGCATAATCCGCCCGTCTTTATAAAAAGGCACTTAGGAGTTTGCTTAGGTCGTTTGGCTTGGCAAACTTGTCCGAACCTGAAAAGGTTCTTTTATTTTCGGAGTTATCCATCATGGCATTGACCGTAGAACAAAAAGCACAAATTGTTAAAGATTTCCAACGCAAAGAAGGCGATACCGGTTCTTCTGAAGTACAAGTCGCTCTGTTGACTTTCCGCATCAACGACCTGACTCCTCACTTCAAAGCCAACCCTAAAGACCACCACAGCCGTCGCGGCCTGTTGAAAATGGTTAGCCAACGTCGTCGCCTGCTGTCTTACCTGCGCCGTACTCAGCCTGATACTTACCGTTCACTGATTACCCGCCTGGGTCTGCGTAAATAATTTATGCTTAAAATCAACACCGCCTTTGGGCGGTGTTTTTATTCACATGCCCATGCCGTCTGAAACCAGGCTCACTCTGTGTTATACTTTCACACGCTTAAGCAGCAAGGCTTAAACTTCCAATCACTCCTTAAAGCTCCCATCAAAGCGAGAATCTGAATTGTCTGTTCATTCCATGTTGCACTCAGGAAAATTTTGGCTGAAAACCCTGGTTTTCAGCATTACCGCGCTTTTATGCCTCGCGGCGGTATTGAGTGCCTTAATGTTCCGCATATTCAACACAGAAAATATCGACGCATTCATACAAAAAAACTTTTCCGCCCATGGCTGCCAAATCAAATATAACGCCACTATCGGCAGAAAATGGCTGCCGCGCCCCACGCTGATTTTAAAAGACCTCAGCCTTTCCTCTTCCGAACCTGACACACCGACGCTGAACATCGCCGAATCCAAAATGGGCTTTGGCTGGAGCAGCCTATGGTCGGATGCCCCCATACTTGAGAAATGGATTCTTTTAAACCCGACAC
Organism: Neisseria subflava; assembly: GCF_003044935.1. Taxonomy (NCBI): domain Bacteria; kingdom Pseudomonadati; phylum Pseudomonadota; class Betaproteobacteria; order Neisseriales; family Neisseriaceae; genus Neisseria; species Neisseria subflava. Next base: position 1,005,190 of record NZ_POXP01000001.1, read on the forward strand.
TGACACTGGACTCAAAACACCATCTGCCCACCTGCCTGCAACAAGACCCATCGTCAAAAGAAAGTTTTCAGCTCAACCGCGTCATCATCAATAGCGGCAGCATCCGCTATCACAATAAAGAACAAGATATTGCCTTAAACGATCTGCAATTTTCCCTGCGCAGAGCCGATTCAGACGGCCGTCCATTCGATATCAGCGGCACACTGCAAAACATAGGCAACCCCATCAGTTGGCAAGGCGTTGGCCATCTTGTACAAGATGATGCCGGCTGGAGCGTTCCCGCCCTAAAGCTGAACCTACAAACCGTATTACTCAAAAACAAGCTGGATGCCCAAATCGCAGGCAGCCTTAATTGGCAAAACCAAACCGCCCTACTCCGCGACTTCAATCTGCAAGCCGAAAGCGGCTACCAAAACTTGCATATCAACGCACGTTCTCCCCTCTTGCAATTCAAAAACGGCTATTTGCACCTCAATACACTCAACGGTGCATTGACCGCCGGCAGTGAAAACAACCAATGGGACGGCTCATTCAAACTGGACAAAGCCAACCTCTACGCAACCGTTTTGACCGCCGCCAATTTTGAACTCAAAGGCAGCCATAAAAACGACCGCCTCCAAACCAACTTTACCTTTTCCAGCCCGTTGGTTTGGCAAAAAGGCAAAGGCATCGACGCGCCCAAACTGCACCTCAGCACCCTGCAAGACACCATCAACCGCCTTCCCCGTCCACGCTTCATCAGCACACTCGAAGGGCAGGCCAACTTCAGCCTGAACACATGGGAAGGCCGTCTGAAAGGCGCATTTGACAGGCAGGCCCTTGCCTTGGCCTTTAAATACCAACGCGATGCCCAACCGCGTCCGCACCTTGACGCCGGTATTGCCTTACAAAAACTTAATCTGACCCCTTACTTGGAAGACCTGAAAACCCAGCCATCACTGAATCTTCCTTCCCTACTGGCCAAATCCTGGTTGCCCGACATTGAGGCCAACCTCCAAATCGGCAGCATTCAAACTGCCGGCCTGCAATTAGAAAACATCGAATCCCTGCTCACCGCCGATAAAGAACATATCGCCCTGCACCGTTTCAAAGCCGGGCTTTATGGCGGTAAAACCGAGGGTGGCCTAAGTATTGCGGCGACCCAACCTGCCTCCTACCACCTTCAGCAAAACGCAAAAGGCATACAAATTCAGCCGCTGCTGCAAGACCTGTTCGGTTTCCACAGCTTCAGCGGCAGCGGCGACGCCGTTATCGACATTAAAACCACCGGCAACGACCGCGCCCAAATGATACAAGCCCTAAACGGCAGCCTGCTCCTCGATATTACCAACGGCGCATGGCACGGCATCGATATGGACAGCATTCTGAAAAACGGCATCTCTTCGGAAAAAATCGACAACAGCAACCTCAAAACCCCTTTCCATCATTTCATCCTCAATAGCGAAATTGAAAAAGGCATCAGCCATCATATCAACACCGAACTGTTTTCCGACAGCCTGCACGTTGTCAGCAGTGGCTATACCGATTTGAATACCCAAAAGCTGTCCGAAAACCTGCTTATCAGCAATGTACTGCAACCTAAAAACAAACCGATTCCCCTAAAAATCGGCGGAACCGTACAAAACCCTTCTATTACCCTTGATTACAGCCGCTTGACCAATGGCATGAACACGTCTGCAGAAAAACAAAAAGCCCTGCAAGAAACCATACAAGAACAATGGAAGTGGCTCAAACCACGCTAAGTGTTCAAATCAAAGGCCGTCTGAAACCCAAAAAGTTTCAGACGGCCTTTTAACAGATACATTGTCAGAATAAGATGTTTATTGGGGAATAACCATATACACAATCAGTGCAACAATGATGGCAAACCATATAGCCAACATTATCAAGCCTTTTTTTGAGAGTTTTCTTTCTCTCCAATCGAGCCTCAATATTTCTACCGTACCCTCAAACATAGACCCAATCATTTCCATCAATATTTGAAGTAGAAATTCCAATAAATCCGACATCTACAAACCCAAACTCTCCCAAATCTGATCGATTTTGGCTGTAACGGCAGGGTCTTTTTTGATCACACGACCCCATTCGCGGTCGGTTTCACCCGGCCATTTGTTGGTCGCATCCAAACCCATTTTGCCGCCGAGTCCGCTGACGGGGCTGGCGAAGTCGAGATAATCGATGGGCGTGTTTTCTACCAAAACAGTGTCGCGTACGGGATCCATGCGCGTGGTTACCGCCCAGATAACTTCTTTCCAGTCGCGCACGTTCACATCGTCATCAACCACGATGATGAATTTGGTGTACATAAACTGGCGCAGGAACGACCAGCAGCCCATCATCACGCGCTTGGCGTGTCCGGCGTACTGTTTTTTCATGCTGACCACCGCCATGCGGTAGGAGCAGCCTTCGGGCGGCAGGTAGAAGTCAGTGATTTCGGGGAACTGCTTTTGCAAGAGCGGTACGAACACTTCGTTCAACGCCACGCCCAAAACGGCGGGCTCATCGGGCGGTTTACCTGTGTAGGTGGAATGGTAAATCGGGTTTTCACGCATGGTGATGCGCTCGACCGTGAACACGGGGAAATGATCCTGCTCGTTGTAATAGCCCGTGTGGTCGCCGTATGGGCCTTCCAACGCGGTTTCGTTCGGATGGATGACGCCTTCCAGTACGATTTCGGCACGGGCAGGCACTTGTAAATCGTTGCCGATACATTTCACCAGTTCCGTCCGCGAGCCGCGCAGCAGTCCGGCAAACTGGTATTCGCTCAAGGTATCGGGAACGGGCGTTACCGCGCCCAAAATGGTGGCGGGGTCGCAGCCAAGCACGACGGCGACGGAATACGGCGTATCGGGATTGAGTTTGCGGAACTCCTGATAATCCAACGCGCCGCCACGATGCGACAGCCAGCGCATAATCAGCTTGTTTTTGCCGATTAATTGTTGGCGGTAAATGCCGAGATTTTGGCGTTTTTTGTGTGGACCGCGCGTGACGGTCAAACCCCATGTTACCAGCGGCGCAACATCTTCTGGCCAGCAATGCTGAATCGGCAGTTTATACAAATCAACGTCTTCACCTTCCCATACAATTTCCTGACACGGCGCGTTTTTCACCACGTTCGGCGCCATGCTCCAAATGTCTTTCAATAGCGGCAGTTTGGAAAACGCGTCTTTGATGCCTTTGGGCGGTTCGGGTTCTTTCAGATACGCCAGCGTCTGCCCGATTTCGCGCAGCTTGGATACGCTGTCCGCCCCCATGCCCATCGCCACGCGTTCGGGCGTGCCGAACAGGTTTGCCAACACGGGATAGTCGTAGCGCGTACCGTCGGGTTTGATCGGGTTTTCAAACAGCAACGCCGGCCCTTCGGCACGCAGCACGCGGTCGGCGATTTCGGTCATTTCCAAATGCGGCAACACCGGATGCTGAATGCGCTTGAGTTTGCCATCAGCTTCCAATCCGGCGATAAATTCTCGCAAATCTCTGTATTTCATGATTTCATTTTCCTGAACAGGCCGTCTGAAAACAAACTGCCATTTCGGGTTTGAAAGATAAACCAGCGGCTATTGTACCTGCCAAATCTGTTCAAATCCCAACTTTCTACGTCCGAATTTTGAGATTTTTTGCAAACTACCGTCAAATTTAAACAATATCTGCTTGTGATTGCTTTCAGACGGCCTTATCTTTGGTAAAATTCCGACTTAATCCAGTCATCAATCAATATCTATCGTGGGACAGCGGCCATGTTTGCATTTTTAGAATCTTTTTTCGTTGAATACGGCTATGCGGCCGTGTTTTTCGTTTTGGTTATTTGCGGCTTCGGCGTGCCGATTCCTGAAGATTTGACACTGGTTACAGGCGGCGTGATTTCCGGCCTGGGTTATACCAACTCGCATATTATGTTTGCCGTCGGCATGCTCGGCGTATTGGTAGGTGACGGCTTTATGTTTGCGGCCGGCCGGATTTGGGGACAAAAAATCCTTAAATTCAAACCGATTGCCCGTGTGATGACGCCCAAACGCTATGCCCAAGTACAGGAAAAATTCGACAAATACGGCAACTGGGTTTTATTCGTCGCCCGTTTCCTGCCTGGCCTGCGTACCGCCGTTTTCGTGACCGCAGGCATCAGCCGCAAAGTTTCCTACCTGCGCTTTATCCTGATGGACGGTCTGGCCGCGCTGATTTCCGTTCCGGTTTGGATTTATTTGGGCGAATACGGCGCACGCAATACCGACTGGCTGATGAAAAAAATGCACAGCCTGCAATCCGGTATCTTTATCGTACTGGGCATCGGCGCAGTCATTGTCGGCTGGATTTGGTGGAGAAAACACCGCCGCCATACCTTCTTCCGTGAAAAACTGCACGAAAAACGCGCTGCAAAAGCCAAAAAACAAGCCAATCAATAAACCATTCCAGGCCGTCTGAAACACTTCCCCGCTTTCAGACGGCCTCAATCATTCATCAGAAACACCATGAAACAAAAAATCTTCGTCCTCTACACCGGCGGCACCATCGGCATGACCCAAAGCAGCGCAGGCCTGCGTCCCGACACTGCCCTCGTCGATAAAGCCCTTGCCCCCTTTTCAGACGGCCTTGATTTCGAATGGCACGTTTGCCAGCCGCTCATCGATTCTTCCGCGGTAACGCTGCAAAACCAACGCGACTGGCTGGAGCTTATTATCGCCAAACTGCCTGACTATGACGGCATTTTGGTGCTGCACGGCACGGATACCATGGCATACACCGCCAACCTCTTCGCCCTTTCGCTGCAAGGTTTGGACAAACCCGTTATCCTGACAGGCTCGCAATGGCCTTACGATGCCGCCAACAGCGATGCGCCGCGCAACCTTGCTACCGCCGTTTCCGCTTTCTCGCTCAAACTCAAACAAGTGGTCATTGCCTTTGACGGCAAACTCTTCCCCGCCGTCGGCAGCAGCAAGGTCAGCACCGAGACCGCCGCAGGTTTTGACAACCTGCATTTTGGTGCGCTCGCCGAATGGGAGGAAAACAAAGGTTGGCACAATATCCGTACCGCCCCGACCCAACATTCAGACGGCCTCAAACCGCGTCTTCCAAATCCTGAAGCCAAAGTTTCTGTCCGCACGCTGATTCCCGGTTATGCTGCGCAAGAACTTTCAGACAGCCTGCCCCACCTTTCCGCCCAAGCCCTGATTCTGCAAAGCTATGGCCACGGCAATGCGCCGAACAACGATGCGTTTGTCCGAGCCGTTCAAGCCTTTACGCAACAAGGCAAGTTGCTGCTCAACATCAGCCAAGTGCCGCAAGGTTGCGCCGCTGCCGTCTATGCCCAAGGCGATGCTTTGCGTCAGGCAGGTATTATCAACGGCGGCAAATGCAATCTCGAAACCGCCACTGCGCTGATGACCCTCGCCGTATCTCATGACTGGAATGCAGATAAGGTGCAACAAGAATTGCGACAATTAAATCTGCTGTAAACCACCATTAAATATGACTTTCACCGACACCCACTGCCATCTTGCCGATCCCAAACTTGCCGATACGCTGCCTGCCGTGCTTACCGAAGCGCAAGCCGCCGGCGTGGTGCGTTTTATCGTACCGGCTACATCTCCCAATGATTGGCAGGCAGTTGCGCAGTTGGAAAGGCCGTCTGAAAACATCCATATCGCTTTGGGCATTCATCCGTGGTTTTCAGACGGCCTCAACGAAGCGGCATTCCAAGAGTTAGAGAAAGAATTAACCCGGCATCCGCAAGCATGGGTTGGCGAAATCGGCTTGGATTTTTATGGCAAAGAGCAAACCCAAGCGCAACGCGACACGCAAACCGACGTCTTTATCCGCCAACTCATCCTCGCCCAAAACCTCAACCGCCGCGTCATCATCCATAATCTGAAAGCCACCGCCGCCATTGCCGCCGCTGTTAAAATTGCCGGTTTCACACGAGGTGGTATCGTTCATGCTTTCTCCGGCAGCGTAGAAGAAGCACGGATTTTGGTGAAACTCGGCTTCAAAATCGGCATAGGCTCGCTGCTACTCAATCCCAATGCCAAAAAAGTCCGTGCCGCCTTACAAGCTTTAAACGACACGGATTTCGTTCTCGAAACCGACAGCCCCTTTATGCTCGGCCATGAAACCAATACCCCGGCCAACATCCGCCGTATCGCCGAAATTGCCGCCGAATTGCGCTGCGTACCGCTGACACAACTGGCTGAAATAACCGAGCAAAACGTGGATTCCCTGCTCCATACTTCCCCTTAATATGCCGACCTCAAGGCATCAAAAAGCCTTGTCCGGCCATTTCGTTTCCAAACCGACACACTCTGCCCTCCCTACCCCATATTCATGAATAAAAAGCGATACAAGGCCGTCTGAAAAAATGTTTTTGGCACAAAATATCGTTCACTCCGTCATCTCGGCTTTTTAACACCGTATTTTCCCTTTGATTGATAAAAAGTATTACGCATATTATTGGGCAAACTTTTTATTTACGTTAAAATATGCCTTTTTTTGATAATAAGGCCGTCTGAAAAAGGCGGAAACTAATTATGGCTGAACAACATACACACGCTTCCACCTGGAAGAGCAAAATCAATGCTCTCGGCCCGGGTATCATGATGGCTTCGGCGGCAGTCGGCGGCTCGCACCTGATTGCCTCCACGCAGGCAGGTGCGCTTTACGGCTGGCAGCTTGCGCTGATCATTATTCTGACCAACCTGTTCAAATACCCGTTTTTCCGCTTCAGCGCACATTACACGCTGGATACGGGCAAAAGCCTGATTGAGGGCTATGCCGAAAAAAGTCGCGTTTATTTGTGGGTATTTTTGATTTTATGTATTGCATCGGCAACGATTAATGCCGGTGCAGTCGCCATCGTTACCGCCGCCATCGTCAAAATGGCGATCCCGTCGCTGACTTTCGATGCCGGCATAGTGTCCGTCATGATTATGGTTTCCTGCCTGCTGATTTTGGCAAGCGGCCGCTATAAAGCATTGGACAACGTTTCCAAAATCATCATCGTCAGCCTGACCATCGCCACCGTCGCCGCAGCCGCCGTGGCCATGTCTCGCGGCATGCAGATGAAGCCCGACTTTATCGAGCCGACCCCATGGACGCTGACCGGCTTGGGCTTCCTCATCGCGCTGATGGGCTGGATGCCTGCACCGATTGAAATTTCCGCCATCAACTCTTTGTGGGTTACCGAAAAACAACGCATCAACCCTTCCAGCTACCGCGACGGCATTTTTGACTTCAACGTCGGCTACATTACCAGCGCGATTTTGGCGGTCGTTTTCCTCGCCTTGGGTGCATATGTACAATACGGCAACGGCGAGGAAGTGCAAATGGCGGGCGGCAAATATGTCGGCCAGCTGATTAATATGTACGCTGTGACCATCGGCGACTGGTCTCGTCCATTAGTGGCATTTATTGCTTTCGCCTGCATGTACGGCACCACCATTACCGTAGTGGACGGCTACGCCCGCGCGATTGCCGAACCGGTACGCCTGCTGCGCGGCAAAGACAAAACCGGCAATGTCGAATTGTTTGCTTGGAACGTCTGGGTTGCAGGCTCAGGCTTGGCCGTAATTTTCTGGTTCAACAGCGCGATGGCGGAACTGCTCAAATTCGCCATGATTACCGCCTTCGTTGCCGCCCCTGTGTTCGCTTGGCTGAACTACCGCCTCGTCAAAGGCGACAAACGCCACAAACTGACCATGGGCATGAATTTCCTTGCCATTATCGGTTTGATTTACTTGACCGGCTTTACCGTTTTGTTCCTGCTGAACCAAACAGGCATCTTGGCTGCTCCTAAATAAGCCCATATGAAAAAGGCCGTCTGAAACTCAAAAACAAGTTTCAGACGGCCTTTCCAATCCATCATATCTTGTTGAATTTTCATTCAAACCCATTATAATGACTCCTTATTTCGCCGTTGCAGACCACTCGACGGCATCCGTATTTTGGAAAATTTATGAAGCCGTCTATCTTAGAAAAACTACAACAACTCAGCGACCGACTGGAAGAAGTCACGCATCTGCTCGGACAGCCTGAAGCCACGTCCGACATGGACAACTACCGCAAACTCACACGCGAACACGCCGAACTGACCCCCGTGGTCGAAGTGTTCCAAAACTATCAGCTGGCGCAAAGCGACTTGGCGGATGCCGAAGAAATGCTGTCCGACCCTGAAATGAAAGACTTTGCCGCCGAAGAAATCGAAGCTGCCAAAGCCAAAATCGACGAACTCGATACCGAATTGCAAAAACTGCTACTGCCAAAAGATGCCGATGACGACAAAAACATCTTTATCGAAGTGCGCGCTGGTACCGGCGGCGACGAAGCCGCGCTGTTTGCTGGCGATTTGCTGCGTATGTACAGCCGCTACGCCGAGCGCAACCGCTGGCAGGTTGAAATCGTTTCCGCCAACGAAAGCGAATTAGGTGGCTATAAAGAAGTCATCGCCCGCATTATCGGCTTGGGTGCATACAGCCGTCTGAAATTTGAATCCGGCGGCCACCGCGTGCAACGCGTTCCTGCAACCGAAAGCCAAGGCCGTATCCACACTTCAGCCTGTACCGTCGCCGTCATGCCTGAAGCGGACGAACTCGAAGACATCGAATTGAACCCCGCCGACCTGCGCATCGACACCTTCCGCGCATCCGGCGCAGGCGGTCAGCACATCAACAAAACCGACTCCGCCGTCCGCATTACCCACTTACCGACAGGCATGGTAGTCGAATGCCAAGACGGCCGCAGCCAACACGCCAACAAAGCGCAGGCGATGAAAGTCCTCGCTGCCCGCTTAAACGACGCACAAAAACGCGAAGCCCAAGCCAAAGAAGCCGCCGAACGCAAATCCCTAATCGGCAGCGGCGACCGCAGCGAACGCATCCGCACCTACAACTACCCACAAGGCCGCGTGACTGACCACCGCATCAACCTTACCCTGCACAAACTGGATTTTGTGATGGACGGCGACTTGGAAGAAATCACCAATGCCCTGATTGCCGAGCATCAAGCCGAGCTTTTGGCGGCAATGGGGGATTGATGAATTTAGCCCATTGCGTTTATACTTTTCAGACGGCCTGATGACATATGTCAATATGGCCGTGAATATATTAAAGAAACTTCAATCCTGAAGTGTTAAAATGCAGCACCAGCTGCGTCACAGCAACACCCTTCTACAATTAACGAAAGAGAGGACACAAAATGGCAAAAATCCTGATCGCACCGGTATCTACCGGCCTGAGCGCCGATGCAGCGGCAAAAGCATTTGCAGCGGCATTGAATGCACAAGTTTTCCAAGCCGTTGACTCCACTACAGAAGCCCTGTTGGCTCAAGGCAAGAGCGACGACTGGTTTGACGCGCTTGTCGGTAAAGTTGCAGCATTGAACGCAGATAACCTCGTTATCGAAGGCATTACTCCTGATGCGGACAAATTGTTCTTGGCAGGCAAAAACGTCGAATTGGCGTTGTCTTTGGACGCAGGCGTTGTATTGGCGCTGAAATCCGACAACACCGACGCAGCCGCCGTTGCCCAACAATTAAACCTCACCAAACAGCTCTACACCAACTCCCCGGGCTTATTGGAAGGCTTTATCATTGACGGTGCAGCCGCTGCTTTGGGCGCACAAGTTGCCGAACAAACCGGCCTGACTTTCTTCGGCTCCAGCGACAAACTACAAGACGTATCCGCTTTGGCTAAACGCGAAGCCAAACGCCTGTCTCCAGCCCAATTCCGTTACAACCTGATCGATTTCGCACGCAAAGCCGATATGCGCATCGTCCTGCCTGAAGGCGCAGAACCACGCACCGTCGCCGCCGCCGCTATCTGTCACGAAAAAGGCATCGCCCGTTGCGTACTATTGGCGACTCGCGAAGAAGTTGAAGCCGTAGCGAAAGAACGCGGCATTTCCCTGCCCGATTCTTTGGAAATCATCGATCCTGCTTCTTTGGTTGAGCAATATGTCGAGCCTATGTGTGAATTGCGCAAATCCAAAGGCCTGACTCCTGAAGATGCACGTAAACAGCTGCAAGACACCGTCGTACTGGGTACCATGATGATGGCTCAAAACGACGTGGACGGTTTGGTTTCCGGTGCAGTCCACACTACTGCCAACACCATCCGTCCTGCCCTGCAACTGATTAAAACCGCTCCGGGTGCAAGCCTCGTATCCAGCGTATTCTTCATGTTGCTGCCTAACCAAGTTTTAGCTTTCGGCGACTGCGCGGTTAACCCGAACCCAACTCCGGAACAACTGGCCGATATCGCCATCCAATCTGCCGACAGCGCCAAAGCTTTCGGTATCGATCCAAAAGTAGCCATGATTTCCTACTCTACCATCAACTCAGGCAGCGGCCCTGATGTCGATGCAGTAATCGAAGCCACCAAACTGGCTAATGAAAAACGCCCTGATTTGGCCATCGAAGGTCCGTTGCAATACGATGCGGCTACCGTTCCATCTATCGGCCAATCCAAAGCTCCGGGCAGCGCTGTCGCTGGTCAGGCAACTGTCCTGATTTTCCCAGACCTCAATACCGGCAACTGTACTTACAAAGCCGTACAACGCAGCGCCAACGTCCTGAGCGTAGGCCCGTTGTTGCAAGGTTTGCGCAAACCGGTTAACGACTTGTCCCGCGGTGCATTGATTGAAGACATCGTCTTCACCATCGCTCTGACTGCCGTTCAAGCCAAACAAATGCAAGGCTGATTGACAAGCTGATGCTTTAAAATCAAAGGCCGTCTGAAACCGATGTTTCAGACGGCCTTTCGTATCTTTGCGCCAACTATATTATAATTCGCCATTATTTTCCGAAAAACTGCCCCAATGACTGCCTACCAGCAACAACTAGCCGACAAAAAGCAATATCTTCAGCAACTATTCCAAGGGCTGGATTTCCCTGAAATCGAAGTCTTTGAATCTCCGGAACAGCATTACAGGATGCGTGCCGAGTTCCGCATCTGGCATGAAGGCGGCGAAATGTTTTACGCCATGTTTGAGCGCGGGCAAAAGGCAAGCGGGGCAAGCCTGATCCGTTGCGACCAATTTCCTGCCGCGTCCGAATCCATCAATACCTTAATGCCGAAACTGATTGAAGCCGCATCCAATCATCCCGAGCTGAAAAACCGCTGGTACGCCGTCGAATTTTTGTCCACTTTAAGCGGCGAAATGCTGGTTACCATGATTTACCACAAGAAGCTGAACGACGCATGGCAACAAGCCGCGCAAGAGCTGGCGCACAATTTAGGCATCCACATCATCGGCCGCAGCCGCGGACAAAAAATCGTATTGAGCCAAGATTTTGTGACTGAAGCGTTGGAAGTCAACGGCAAGACCTTCCGCTATCGTCAAATCGAGGGCGGCTTTACCCAACCCAATGCCCAAGTGTGCCAAAAAATGCTGACTTGGGCGTGTGATGCTGCGCAAAACTTAGGCAAAGACCTGCTTGAGCTGTACTGCGGCAACGGCAATTTCACCCTGCCGCTTTCGCAACATTTCAATCAGGTGCTGGCGACCGAAGTTTCCAAAACTTCCGTCAACGCCGCCCAATGGAATATTGAAGCCAACCAAATTACCAATCTTAAAATCGCCCGCCTGTCTGCGGAAGAGTTTACCGAGGCCTACACGCAAAACCGTGAATTCCGCCGCCTGCAAGAACAAGGCATTGACTTGAAAAACTATGATTTTTCAACTATTTTTGTCGATCCTCCACGCGCCGGTATTGATGATGAAACGCTCAAATTGGTTGCCCGATTCGACAACGTCCTCTATATTTCCTGCAATCCTGAGACCCTTCGCGCCAACCTAGACACGCTCTGTCAAACCCATACCATCGAACGCGCCGCCCTATTCGACCAATTCCCATTTACCCACCATATCGAAAGCGGCGTTTGGTTGAAGAAGAAATAAAATCATACAAAAAGGCCGTCTGAATGTTCAGACGGCCTTTAATTAACGGCATATTAAGCGATTTTCAAATCAATCCGCTTCCAAAACCACTTTCATGGCTTGGTTTTCAGCAGCGTGTTTGAATACATCGTAAGCTTTTTCCAATTCGCTGAATTTGAAATGGTGGGTCATCATTTTGGTGTAATCCACTGAGCTGCTGGAAATGGCTTTCATCAGCATTTCGGTGGTATTCGCGTTAACCAGGCCTGTTGTGATGGCAAGGTTTTTAATCCAAAGTTTTTCCAGTTTGAAATCAACGGATTGACCATGCACACCGACCACAGCAATATGGCCGCCGGGTTTCACGATGTCTTGGCACATATTCCAAGTTGCAGGGATACCGACCGCTTCGATGGCGCAATCTACGCCGTCTTCGCCGACGATAGCGGCAACTTGTTTGCTTACATCGCCGGAAGCAGGGTTGATGGTATGGGTCGCGCCCAATTCTTTCGCCAGTTTCAAGCGGTTTTCGTCCATATCGCAAACGATGATGGCAGCAGGGCTATACAGTTGCGCAGTCAGCAATGCAGACATACCGACAGGGCCGGCACCGGCGATGAATACGGTATCGCCAGGTTTCACATCGCCATATTGCACGCCGATTTCGTGGGCGGTCGGCAAAGCATCGCTCAACAGCAGGGCAACTTCTTCGTTGACGTTGTCAGGCAGCGGAACCAAGCTGTTGTCTGCATAAGGCGTACGGACGTATTCGGCCTGAGTACCGTCAATCATATAGCCCAAGATCCAACCGCCGTTGCGGCAGTGTGAATAAAGTTGGATTTTACAGTTGTCGCAAGTACAGCATTTGCTAACACATGAAATAATGACTTTATCATCGACTTTGATGTTTTTTACAGCATCGCCGACTTCTTCTACAATACCGATACCCTCATGACCGAGAATACGACCGTCGGCAACTTCAGGGTTTTTACCTTTCCAAATACCCAAGTCAGTACCGCAAATTGTGGTTTTAACGATTTTGACGACTGCATCGGTCGGATCGATAATTTGAGGGCGGGGTTTTTCTTCGAAACGGATGTCGTTTGCGCCATGATAAACCATTGCTTTCATGTGAATCTCCTTGAGCAGTTAATAAACTTTAACAATACAGCGTAAATCCACGTTAACTATATTTATATACCCCTCTACCAGATAAGTCAATCCTGATTATTATTTTGCATGTTATAGTGTAACATGCTGTTTTAAAAATAAATAATTAAAAAGTAAATATTAATGAACACACACACATCCTTTGCACAACGACTCATCGATTGGCAACGGCAGCATGGCCGTCACGACTTGCCTTGGCAGATCAAAGACCCCTATTCCGTCTGGCTTTCAGAAATCATGCTCCAACAAACGCAGGTTGCTACCGTATTGGACTACTATCCGCGTTTCTTAGCCAAATTCCCAACCGTGCAATCGCTTGCCGCTGCGCAGCAAGACGAGGTTTTATCCTTGTGGGCAGGCTTGGGCTATTACAGCCGCGCACGCAATCTGCACAAAGCAGCGCAACAAGTCGTCAGACAATTCGGCGGTATCTTTCCATCCGAACGCAAAGACTTAGAAACGCTCTGCGGCGTAGGCAGAAGTACCGCCGCCGCTATTTCTGCCTTTGCTTTTAACCGACGAGAAACCATCTTGGACGGCAACGTCAAACGCGTTCTCTGCCGTGTCTTTGCCCAAGACGGCAATCCGCAAGATAAGAAATTTGAAAACTCGCTTTGGACGCTTGCCGAAAGCCTACTGCCGTCTGAAAACACTGATATGCCTGCCTACACGCAAGGCTTGATGGACTTGGGCGCAACCGTCTGCAAACGAACAAAACCTTTGTGCCATCAATGCCCGATGGCAGACATCTGCGAAGCAAAAAAACAAAACCGCATTGACGAGCTGCCCCGCAAAAAAACTGCCCCCGAAGTGCAAACCCTACCGCTTTATTGGCTGATTATTCACCACACTGACGGCGCATTATTGCTTGAAAAACGCCCTGCCAAAGGCATTTGGGGCGGTCTGTATTGCGTCCCCTGTTTTGAAAAATTAGACGATTTGTATGCTTACGCCGAACGCTTCGGTATTGTTTCAGACGGCCTTGAAGAACAAACCACATTTACCCACCGCCTGACCCACCGCTTATTGATGATTACCCCTTTTCAGACGCAACAAAGGCCGTCTGAACATCTTTCAGACGGCCTTTGGATATCAGCGGAACAGTTGGCGGATTATGGTTTACCCAAACCTTTAATCAAATATTTGGCGAAAGGCTAAACCGCCCTATTCCACAATCTCTTTAAATACAACTTCTTTCCCACCGCGAATCAATACGGCAAAACCATCGCCAATTTGCCAACGCGAGCTTGGATTGGCGTACTCGACACCCTGACTCTGCAAGCGGACTTGCGCCAGTTTCTCAACCGTATTGCCTTCACGCAACTCAACCATCATCGGGCTGTGGCTGTTGATATAAATTGCAGTAATCGTCCGACCTTGTACGGATTGATAACGGACAGAATACGTCTGCGCCTGTGCAATGACCGGTAACGGCGCGTCTGGACGCACGGCTTTATACGAGCCGCACGAAACGCACAAACTCACGCACAAAGCGCAGATAATTTTATTCAACATAGGCATAGATTAGTAATGGTGATGCGGAATCTCGCCATCAAGCCGGTAATAAGTGCCGCAATACGGGCATTCAATCTCACTGTTGGACTGAATCGGCAAGAACACACGCGGATGGCCGTTCCATGTTTCATGATTAGGGCCGGAGCAATGCAGCGGCAAATCCTGCGGCTTGATGACTACAACGTTTTTTTCAGATTGTGTACTCATGGTTTGGTTCCTCACTATGTTTTCTTATCTTCCGATATTGTAAAGCAAAACGGCCGCTAGGTTCGACTGAAAACATTATATAATCACTTTTTTCAGACGGCCTTTGATGATGATGACTACCCTGCTCCGCCTTCAAGATTTCGATACTTCCGATTCCGCTTCATTTCTTTATACACTCAGTGCAGCCTATTTGGATCACACTGAACAGACAGGCGATGAAGACATGTCCAGCCTCAACGACGAACAGCATACATTAATCGCACTTTGTTACCTCGACAGCCAGGTTCAAGAAGGCGGCTTTGTACAGCTTATCGCTTCAGGATACGGAGAATACATCTTCGGCAATCCGGTTGCTGACAGCCTGCGCCGCTGGCGCATCAAGCCGATACCAAAAATCTTAGACAAAGCCAAGGCTCTGTACGAAAAACACGGCGAATCCATTGAAAAAATGGCAGACGAGCAAAGGGATTTCGACGAAATCCGCAAAGCTTTTCCCGATTTTGAAGAGCTTGACGGCGATTATTATGACGTTGCCGATGAAGACTTGGAAACTGCGGCAGCGTACGTTCAGGCAAATTGGGATAAATTTGCCAAACTGTCAGACTGAAACCATAAAACTTTGCCGGTTTGAATCATCTGTTCAAACCGGCAAAATCATCAATACGTCAAATTAACGTTTGTTTTTCTGATAAATCGGCATCACTTCAGGCAACATTTTGCGGATCGCATTGATACGCGCCTGATTGGTCGGATGGGTCGACAAAATAGCCAATGAGCTGCCGCCCTGTACTTTGTTCATTTTTTCCCACACACTTACCGCAGCCTCAGGATTGTAGCCTGCTTCAGCCATCAAACGCACACCGCCGGCATCCGCTTCGCTTTCCTGATAACGTGAGAACGGTTTGGTCGCCAACAAATCTGCACCCAAACCGACCAAATCACCATCCACACCGGTTGAGCTGGCCAAAATCGAACCGCCCAAGCCGGTCAATACTTGTCCGCCCAAAGCTTTTTTACTGTGTTCCAACAAAGCATGGGTCATTTCATGGCCGACAACGGCGGCAATTTCATCATCAGTCAGCTTCAATTTCTCTACTATACCGGTGTACACGGCCATTTTACCGCCCGGCATTGCCCATGCGTTCATTTCATCACTGCGGATAACGTTCATCTGCCAGTTGAAAGGCACGCCGGTTTTGTTGGCGCGCTCAGCATGAGGACGCAGACGTGCAAACACGCGTTGAACGCGTTGAGCAGTTGGAGATGAAACATCCAAAGCTTTTTGACCACGCGCGTTTTGAATGACTTGTGAGTAACTTTTGGCAGCATCTTCATTCAAAGTCGCAGTATCGTAGCCAACCATATCCGCTACAGAAGTACAGCCGGTCAACGCCAAAATCACACCCATGCCGGCCCAATATTTTTTATTCCATTTTTTCAACATGTTTTCTCTCTGTGTTTTAAAATTAATGTAACGACATTGTACCCAAATTTAATATCCTTTACACAAAAGGCCGTCTGAACGGTTTCAGACGGCCTTTAAGCGTAATATTTAAGAACGGCGCTGCAGCATCCAAGACTCAATCTTACGCGCATCGTTCACGCGGGTTGTGGAAGACGGAGAGTTGAGCAATACAATGGTAATCGGCTGATTCTGTACATTGGCCTTAACCACCATAGAACGTCCTGCTTCACGAATATAGCCGGTTTTCTGCAATTCGATATTCCAGCTGCCCTCACGCACCAAGGCATTGGAGTTTTTGTAGTTTTGACGACCATTTGCCGTCCAAACCGAGCCGTAATTTGAAGTCGAATTTTTGCGAATCAGCGGATACTTACTGGCTGCCGCAACCATGCGGTTCAAATCGCGTGCAGTGGAAACGTTTTGGAAATTCAAACCGGTAGGCTCATAGAAACGACTGCTGGTCATACCCAGGCTTTGCGCTTTGGCATTCATAGCCGCAACAAATGCGCTCATACCGCCCGGATACGTACGGCCCAATGCATGAGTAGCACGGTTTTCACTGCTCATCAGGCTCAGGTGCAACAGTTCGCCGCGTGTCAGCGTCGTGCCGATGCTCAAACGGCTGCCCGTACCTTTCAAACGGTCGATTTCAGCCTCGGTAATCGTAATCGGCTCGTTCATATCCAGATGCGCATCCAAAACCACCATCGCGCTCATCAATTTGGAAATAGAGGCAATCGGCATGACACGATCAGGGTTTTTCTGATACAGCACTTCACCGGTTTTATTATTGAAAATCAAAGCAGATTGCGAAGACAGCAGAGGACCTGCCAAAGCGGCTTGAGCTTCGACTTGGTCGGCATGACTCAATGCAAAAGCTTCCAGCGGGTCATTTTGCACTGGGAAATTTTGCTCCAAAAATTGTCCCAATACATCCATATCATTGGCAACGGCAGGCGCAGAAGCAAAGGCCAATGCCACACCTGTCCATACCATTCCTAAAGTTTTATAGATTTTCATATCTGCCAATTCAAAAAAATACATTTAATTCAACATTCTGTTAAATTTTTCGACAATTGTAAAGCGAGTTGAGAAAACTTTGCGTTTGTTAGCAAGATATTCAAATCCCACGCCCTCATCTGTTTCTTAGACGATACGGCGCAATGCCTGCTCTGATTTGAAAAAACACAAGATAGTCATTATACTTAGGCTCCTTTGTCAGAGGCATTCCCTCAATCCGGCAATACGCCCGAAATATCTGTTCCCCCTTTACAACACAGCCTCCATACAACCATACGAAGAAATTATTATGTCTGAAGAAAAACGCACCTGTTCATTCTGCGGGAAGTCTGAAAACGACGTTAAAAACCTGATCGAAGGCGAACACGCCTTCATCTGCAACGAATGTGTAGAAACTTGCGGCATAATGCTGCAAGACAACGAATCCGGCGAAATTGAAAACGAGCTTGTCAAAGCGAAAGAAGAAAACGCCGAGAAAAAACTGCCTACCCCGGCCGAAATCGTTGCCAACCTCAACGACCACGTTATCGGTCAGGAACACGCAAAAAAAGCGTTGGCAGTATCGGTTTACAACCACTACAAACGCCTGCACCACCCGAAAGCAGAGGGCAAAGTCGAATTGTCCAAATCCAACATCCTGCTTATCGGTCCGACCGGCTCAGGTAAAACCCTGTTGGCGCAATCTTTGGCGCGCAAACTGGATGTCCCTTTTGTCATGGCAGATGCCACAACTTTGACCGAAGCCGGTTATGTCGGTGAAGACGTCGAACAAATCATCACCAAACTTTTGGGCAAATGTGATTTTGACGTTGAAAAAGCCCAGCGCGGCATCGTCTATATCGATGAAATCGATAAAATCTCACGCAAAAGCGACAACCCGTCCATCACGCGTGACGTATCCGGCGAAGGTGTGCAACAAGCCTTGCTGAAACTGATTGAAGGCACTGTAGCCAGCGTTCCTCCTCAAGGCGGACGCAAACATCCGAACCAAGAATTCATCAATGTTGATACCACCAACATCCTCTTTATCTGCGGCGGCGCATTTGCCGGCTTGGAAAAAGTCATCCGCCAACGTACTGAAAAAGGAGGTATCGGCTTTGGTGCAGCGGTACACAGCAAAGATGAAAACGCCGATATTTCAGCCCTGTTTGAAACCGTCGAGCCTGAAGACTTGATTAAATTCGGTTTGATTCCTGAGTTGATCGGCCGTCTGCCCGTGATTGCCACATTGGAGGAATTGGACGAAGACGCTTTGGTCAACATTTTGACCGAACCGAAAAACGCCTTGGTCAAACAATATCAAACCTTGTTTGAAATGGAAGATGTCAGCCTTGAGTTTGAAGAAGACGCTTTGCGCAGCATCGCCAAACTGGCAATGGAACGCAAAACCGGTGCGCGCGGCCTGCGCTCTATCGTCGAACGCTGCCTCTTGGACACCATGTATGCCCTGCCAGATTTGAAAGACGTCGCCAAAGTCGTCATCAATAAAGAGGTGGTAGAAAAAGGCGAGCAGCCAAAACTTTTCCGCAAAGACGGCAGCGAATACAAACAGTAAAACTGATTCTTTGAAAAAGACGTGTAACCGTACACGTCTTTTTTTGAATTAAACTATATTGCCGAACAATTCTATATACGAAACAAAGGCCGTCTGAAACATATTCAGACGGCCTTTGTTTTCAAGTTGCTCTAAGTCTGTCTTCATCCGGAGTATTGATGAGAGTGACTTCCTTGAATTTTATGAAGCTTATTTTTTTGCTTTTTTAGCAGCTTTTTTTGCAGGAGCGGCTTTAGCAGGAGCAGCTTTAGCAGCAGGCTCGGATGCGGCAGCTTCAGGAGCAACATCCTCAGGCGCTGCTACCGGTTCAGAGGCAGCGGGCTCGGAAGCAGCTGACTCAGCCGTACGTTGATAGCCTTTGTCTTTCATGCAGGCATCAAACACAGCACGGTCAGCATTTTCACCAGATGCCTGTTGGCATTGGGTCATTGCTTCTTCAACAGTGACGCGTGGTGCTGCCGCTTCTTCAGCGGGTTTGGAAGAAGAACAAGCTGCCAACATCAGGCTACCGGTTGCAAGAGCGATCAATAAAGTTTTCATAATTGTATATTCCTAAATTTTAATTTTATGGTTTACCGTTAAACGGGAGATACAGGCTGTCAAACAGCCCTGCACCTCAATATTGAGTACCCAATTCCAATTTAGTTTCATTTCATCCTGTAAGTTTTTGATAAATTAATCCTATTGATGTTAAGACAAATGCTTAATTCCCAATAAACTCAAAACCTTGCAGGCCAGTAACTTTTTCTGTTTTTGAACTGTAAAAATATCAAAACTTAGACGATTTTAGCTGCAACCATCATTTGGGGAGTCCCTCTTTTTATGGCATAATGGACTACTTACCGGATAGTTCCGTACCCCTTTTTTCAAACCGCAGAATCAAAATCATACTGCGGTTTATCCATTTCAGAATCAGATTTTTCAGACGGCCTCACCATTCAAAAGGCCGTCTGAACAGAAAGCCACCATCATGAATCCTTTCTCTTCACTCGGTTTAGGCAGCGAATTAGTCTCTGCCCTGACCGATCAGGGTTATGAAAACCCGACGCCTATCCAAGCCGCAGCGATTCCTAAAGCCTTGGCAGGACACGACCTTTTGGCCGCAGCACAAACCGGCACAGGTAAAACCGCCGCCTTTATGCTGCCCAGCCTCGAACGCCTGAAACGCTACGCCACATCCAGCACCTCCCCTGCCATGCACCCCGTCCGCATGTTGGTATTGACCCCGACCCGCGAACTGGCTGATCAAATTGACCAAAACGTACAGGCCTATATTAAAAATCTTCCTTTGCGCCATACCGTCCTCTTCGGCGGCGTCAACATGGACAAACAAACTGCCGACTTGCGCGCCGGTTGCGAAATCGTTGTCGCTACGGTTGGCCGACTGCTCGACCACGTTAAACAAAAAAACATCAATTTAAACAAAGTTGAAATCGTTGTACTCGATGAAGCCGACCGTATGCTTGATATGGGTTTCATCGACGATATCCGCAAAATCATGCAGATGTTGCCCAAACAGCGACAAACCCTGCTTTTTTCCGCCACTTTCTCACCGCCTATCCGCAAGCTTGCACAAGATTTTATGCACACGCCTGAAATGGTCGAGGTGGCCGCGCAAAACACCACCAACGCCAATGTCGAGCAACACATCATTGCCGTTGATGCACTCAAAAAGCGCAACCTGCTCGAACGTCTGATTGTTGATTTGCATATGAATCAAGTCATTGTATTCTGCAAAACCAAACAAAGCGTCGATCAAGTTACCCGCGACCTCGTCCGCCGCAACATTGCCGCCCAATCCATCCACGGCGACAAATCCCAACAAAGCCGACTGGAAACCCTCAATGCCTTTAAAGAAGGCACATTACGCGTTTTGGTTGCCACCGACGTTGCAGCGCGCGGCTTGGATATTGCCGAGTTGCCTTTCGTCATCAACTACGAGCTGCCAACCCAACCTGAAGACTACGTTCACCGCATCGGACGTACCGGCCGGGCCGGTGCCGACGGCGTTGCCATTTCCTTGATGGATAAAACCGAACAGAAAATGTTTGAATCCATTAAAGAGCTGATCGGCAGCGATTTGAATGTGGAACGCATCGAAGGCTTTGAGCCGCATTGGTGGGGCAACGACAATCAAGATGAAGCCAAAGCGCAACCGGTTCAACACAACGACAGCCGCTCTCGCCGCGATGATAGAAACAAACGCAACGAATACGCGAATAAATCAGACAAAAGCTCGAAAAAAGCAGAAGAGAAAAACGATCCGGGTATTGTCTGCGGCAAAATTGCCGGCAGAACACGCCGCAGCCGTCACGAGCGTCAGCCTTGCGCCCTGCTCCAACCTGGTTTTGGCGTAAAGTAAACAACGCTGATTAATCGGTTTCTGATTATTTATCCTAAGCAAAGGCCGTCTGAAACTTATCTTTCAGACGGCCTTTTATTAAACTAAAAATAAAAAGGACGTGATGAACACGCCCTTTATTTTTCCGTTTCAGACGGCCTTTATTATTTAAGGTCGTCTGAAAATCGGTTTACCTTGTTACATTAAACATTCACGGTTTCGGCTACTTCATTGTAGCTGTCGATTTCGTTGAAATTCATGTAACGGTAGATTTGGTCGCCCTGCTCGTTGATGATACCGATATTGGCTTGGTATTCTTCAACAGTCGGGATTTTACCCAGTTTAGAGCAGATCGCCGCCAACTCAGCTGAGCCGAGGTAAACAAAGGTGTTTTTACCCAAGCGGTTCGGGAAGTTACGGGTAGAAGTGGACATTACAGTCGCGCCTTCGTGTACTTGTGCTTGGTTACCCATACACAATGAGCAACCCGGCATTTCCATACGCGCACCTGCACGGCCGAGTACGCCGTAGTGACCTTCGTCAGACAACTCTTTCGCATCCATTTTGGTTGGAGGTGCCATCCACAGACGTACCGGGATGTCGGTTTTACCTTCCAAGAGTTTGGAGGCTGCGCGGAAGTGGCCGATGTTGGTCATACAAGAACCGATGAACACTTCGTCAATTTTGGTGCCGGAGCGTTCAGACATGAAGCACACGTCGTCTGGGTCGTTCGGGCAAGCAATAATCGGCTCTTTAATGTCGTCCATGTTGATTTCAATCACGGCAGCGTATTCGGCATCTTTATCCGCTTCGAGCAATTCAGGATTTGCCAACCATGCTTCCATGGCTTTGATACGGCGTTCCAAAGTGCGCGAATCTTGATAGCCGTTGGCAATCATGTTTTTCATCAACACAATGTTGGATTTCATGTACTCGATAATCGGCTCTTTGTTGAGCTTCACAGTACAGCCTGCGGCGGAGCGTTCGGCAGATGCGTCAGTCAATTCAAAAGCTTGTTCCACTTTCAAATCAGGCAGGCCTTCGATTTCGAGGATGCGGCCGGAGAAGATGTTTTTCTTACCAGCTTTAGCAACAGTCAGCAAACCTTGTTTAATCGCGTACAACGGAATGGCGTTCACCAAGTCACGCAGGGTTACACCCGGTTGCAGTTTGCCGCTGAAGCGTACCAATACGGACTCAGGCATATCGAGCGGCATCACACCAGTAGCTGCTGCGAAAGCAACCAAGCCGGAGCCGGCAGGGAAAGAAATACCGATAGGGAAACGGGTGTGGCTGTCGCCGCCGGTACCAACTGTATCAGGCAACAGCAGACGGTTGAGCCATGAGTGAATCACGCCATCACCCGGACGCAGGGATACACCGCCACGGGTAGAGATAAAAGCAGGCAATTCTTTATGAGTTCTCACATCGACAGGCTTTGGATAAGCCGCGGTGTGACAGAAAGACTGCATCACCATATCTGCTGAGAAGCCCAAGCAAGCCAGGTCTTTCAATTCGTCACGAGTCATCGGACCAGTAGTATCTTGCGAGCCGACAGTAGTCATGCGTGGTTCGCAGTAAGTACCCGGACGCACGCCTTTGCCTTCCGGCAAACCGCAGGCGCGACCAACCATTTTTTGAGCCAATGTGAAACCGGCTTTGCTTTCAGCTGGCGCTTGAGGCAGACGGAACTCGGTAGAAGCAGGCAATTTCAGTGCTTCGCGCGCTTTGGCAGTCAGACCGCGACCGATAATCAGGTTGATACGGCCACCTGCTTGGACTTCGTCCAGCAATACTTGTGATTTCAATTCAAAATCGGCAACGGTTTCGCCGTTTTTCACGATTTTGCCTTCATAAGGCAGGATATCGACGACATCGCCCATTTTCAGAGCAGACACATCAACTTCAATCGGCAATGCGCCGGAGTCTTCTTGAGTATTGAAGAAAATAGGAGCAATTTTGCCACCCAGGCATACGCCGCCGAAACGTTTGTTCGGTACGAACGGAATATCTTCGCCTGTATGCCAAATCACGGAGTTGGTAGCAGATTTACGTGAAGAACCGGTACCGACCACGTCGCCAACGTAAGCAACAGGATGACCTTTGGCTTTGAGTTCTTCCAACAATTTAATCGGACCGACTTCGCCCGGTTTGTCAGGGTTGATGCCGTCGCGCGGGTTTTTCAACATAGCCAGCGCGTGCAGAGGGATATCAGGACGGCTCCATGCGTCAGGCGCTGGAGAGAGGTCGTCTGTATTGGTTTCGCCGTCGACTTTGAAGACGGTAACAGTGATTTTTTCTGGAACTTTGGCGCGGGAAGTGAACCATTCGGCATCTGCCCAAGATTGCAATACTTCTTGCGCGTATTTATTGCCTTTTTCGGCTTTTTCTTGAACATCGTGGAAAGAGTCAAACATCAACAGAGTATGTTTCAGACCATTTGCAGCGATAGGTGCAAGTTTGTCATTGTCCAAGAGTTCGATGAGTGCATGAATGTTGTAACCGCCAAGCATGGTACCCAACAGCTCGGTAGCATACTCAGGGGAAATCAGCGGACTGGATGCGCTGCCTTCGGCAACGGCAGCCAAAAATGAGGCTTTAACTTTGGCGGCATCGTCCACACCGGGCGGTACGCGGTGAGCCAACAGCTCAACCAAGAACTCACCTTCACCGGCAGGTGGATTTTTCAGCAGCTCAACCAAATCAGCAGTCTGCTGAGCAGTCAGAGGAAGGGGGGGAATACCAAGGGCGGCGCGCTCGGCGGCGGCTTTACGATAGGCTTCTAACATCTCTTTGTTCCTTTTTCTGTTTTTTCTTCTGGGCAGTTGCAAATGATTTGCAATTAAGGATTGTAAACAATCCTTTTAAGCATCATAGACCAGTTTTCAAAAAATGGGAACAGTTATGTTGCTGAATGTAATAAATTTAAACTATTTTGTTTAATGTGTTAATAGTTCAACCTATCTAAAGCCGCCCTCTTCTAGGCTTTTTAGCCAAACAGACGGGAAACTTCGGCTGATTTTTTACGGTACGGCAATATGATTTCAACGCGGAACAGGCCGTCTGATTGGATATATCTGATTTTCGCGTCGGTGTCATACATCAGAGTCAGGCGCTCTTTCAGATTGCGCAGAGCCATAGAATTACCTTTATGCGGCTTGGTATTTTCATTAGGTTCCGTTCCGCACGGATTTTCGATACTGATAAAAATAGATGATTTTTCCAATTTTGTTAATACCGTAATTATCCCTGGACGGTGGATAGATTCGACACCATGAAATACGGCATTTTCCAAAAGCGGTTGCAACAGCAGATGCGGCGTTTCTGCATCATCGGGCGCATGGTGCTGCCACATAACCTGTACGCGCATATGTCCCATGCGGATTTGCTCGATGGCAATATATTCCTGCGCCCACTCGATTTCCTGCCCCAAGGTGCTGTTTTGACTACCGTCGCGCAGTTGTGCGCGGAACAGGTTGGCCAGATTCTCCAGCAAAGTTTCCGCATCATACGGACGCAGACGGATTAAGCTGATGGCGGCATTCAGGCTGTTAAACAAGAAATGCGGACGGATACGCGCCGTCAATGCGCTCAGTCTAGCTTCGGAAATGGAAGGTGCAAGGCTGTTGCGACGGGATGCTTCGATGTACATGAAACTGAAACAAAAAAAGGTCAGCAAGAAGAAGTGTTGAATCAGCGGCCAAATTTCCGTCTTCAAAATCACTAGATCGACAAACAAGAAAATCAGCAGGTTGGAGACGTAGGAAACCACAACGCTGTACTGCGAGCGAAGCAGGGACGGCGCAAATGCCTGTAAGAAATAGACCTTGAGTAAAATTAAGAGGATGACGGGGCAAGCCCATGAAAAATGTTGGAAAATCTGTTCCGGATAAGGCACGCCCGATACCGTCATCAACGGAAAGATAAACAAACTGATTAACAAAACAATGAGCAGGCGCACCAGAGTTGCGGAATTGCGCAAATCCGGCACTGCGAAATTCTGGTTTATTTGACGTATAATAGACATGATTTCAACCGTTTTCTTTCATAATGTATAGACGGGTCTGCTATATTGAAGACGTAGACCCTGTTTTTTTATTTATATTTTAAGGATGCTGATATGAGCAAGGACAAAACCTGGTCAGGCCGTTTTAACGAACCTGTTTCCGAGCTGGTCAAAAAATATACCGGCTCGATTGATTTTGACAAACGACTGGCAGAATGGGACATCCAAGGCTCGCTGGCACACGCGCAAATGCTGACACAGTCGGGCGTTTTGAGCGAAGACGACCTCTCCGCCATCCGTCAGGGCATGGCCGAGATTATAGCAGAAATCAAAGAAGGAACGATTCCCTGGTCGCTGGATTTGGAAGATGTCCACATGAACATCGAACGCCGCCTTACCGACAAAATCGGCGATGCCGGCAAACGCCTGCACACCGGCCGCAGCCGCAACGATCAAGTCGCTACCGACATCCGCCTGTGGCTGCGTGATCAAATTACCGTTATTCAAAGCCTGATTCAAAACCTTCAGACGGCCTTGGTCGATTTGGCAGAACAAAACGCCGAAACCGTCATGCCCGGCTTTACCCACCTGCAAGTTGCCCAGCCGGTCAGCTTCGGGCATCACATGCTCGCCTACGTTGAAATGCTCGGCCGCGATTTCGAGCGCATGGCCGACTGCCGCAAACGCGTCAACCGTATGCCGCTCGGTGCCGCCGCACTGGCCGGTACCACCTACCCGATTCAACGCGAAATTACCGCCGAGCTGTTGGGCTTTGAGCAAATCTGCCAGAACTCGCTTGATGCCGTATCTGACCGCGATTTTGCCATTGAGTTCACAGCTGCTGCTTCTCTGATTATGGTTCACCTGAGTCGTCTTTCCGAAGAATTGATTTTGTGGATGAGCCCGCGTTTCGGCTTTATCGATATTGCCGACCGTTTCTGCACCGGCTCGTCCATCATGCCGCAAAAGAAAAACCCCGACGTACCCGAACTTGTGCGCGGTAAATCCGGTCGCGTGATTGGCCACCTGATCGGCCTGGTTACCCTAATGAAATCACAACCTTTGGCATACAACAAAGACAATCAGGAAGACAAAGAGCCTTTGTTTGACACTGCCGACACGCTTATCGACACCCTGCGCATTTACGCCGACATGATGCGCGGCGTGACCGTCAAACCCGACAACATGCGCGCCGCCGTAATGCAGGGTTTTGCAACGGCTACCGACTTGGCGGATTACTTGGTGAAAAAAGGCATGCCTTTCCGCGACAGCCACGAAGTCGTTGCCCAAGCCGTGCGCCATGCCGATGAAGCTGGCGTTGATTTGAGCGAATTGCCGCTTGAAGTCCTGCAAGGTTTCAGCGATTTGATTGCCGACGACGTTTACAGCGTGTTGACACCCGAAGGCAGCTTAAACGCGCGCAACCACTTGGGCGGCACCGCGCCTGAACAAGTCCGTTTCCAAGTCAAACGCTGGCGTGAATTATTGGCTTAAATCCATCTAAACACATAATAAAAGGCCGTCTGAAAATTTTCAGACGGCCTTTTGATTACCCGTGTTACACTCAACCTCAAAATAAAAACAGATAAAACCTAAACTTACCTTCAAACGAGAAAACATGCCTCCTGACTTTGCCGCCATCTTCATACAAAAGGAGCAAGGATGAAAAACATTGTCTTAAAATTGATCATGATCTGCCTATGCTGCGGATGCTATGCCGTATTCGTCGCCTGGGAAAATGGAGGATTCAGCCAGCTCCATGATTTTCAAGCAATAGAGAGCAACGGCATGAGCGCATACCTTCATCAAACCTCCCCCGCAGCCATGCAGGCTGAAAAAAACGAGCTGTCGATTTTGCAAAACAACCAAAACAGCTTAGCCTCTTGCGTCGGCATCGAATCTTTATGCGAACAGGCCAAGCCGGGCATCTGGGTTGAACATGCCAAATTCTTGCAACACAAAGACACGGGCAAATTATTGGTACTTTCGTTGGACTATTTGGAAAACAATAACACCGCAAAAACCCTACACAACCGCTATACTGCATCGCTCCTACCCCAAGCAGACAGAACGGAGGTGTGGCATTACGCCTGGCGTACATTTTTGAGCTCAATAATATTTCTAATGGTCGTCAATCTGACGCCAATGATTTTTGCCCTATTCGAAGAAAAGACAAGCGCAGCATAAAAACATGCCGTCTGAACACATTTTCAGACGGCATGTTTCATTATTAAAGCTTAACGCGGATGAACCATATCGGCGGGTACGACCAGCTCGTCAAACTCTTCGCCTGTCAACAAGCCCAATTCGATGGCTGTTTCGCGCAACGATTTGTCGTTTTTGTAGGCGGTTTTGGCAACTTTGGCGGCGTTTTCGTAGCCGATTTTACGGTTCAACGCAGTAACCAGCATCAGGGAATGGTGCAGGAAATAGTCGATTTTTTCCGGCACGGGTTCGATGCCGACGGCGCAGTGTTCGTTGAAGCTGTTGCACGCGTCACCCAAGAGGCGGATGGATTGCAATAGGTTGTAGGCGATAACGGGCATATAGACGTTCAGCTCGAAATTGCCCGACGCGCCTGCCATGCCGATGGTGACGTCGTTGCCGAACACTTGGCAGCACACCATAGTCATCGCTTCGCATTGGGTCGGGTTGACTTTGCCCGGCATGATGGACGAACCCGGCTCGTTTTCGGGGATTTTGATTTCGCCCAGACTGCAACGCGGACCGCTTGCCAGCCAGCGGATGTCGTTGGCGATTTTGTTCAGGCTTGCCGCCAGCGTTTTCAATGCGCCCGAAGTGGCAACGGCGGCATCGCGTCCGCCCAAGGCTTCAAATTTGTTCGGCGCGCTGACAAACGGCAGACCGGACAATTCGGCGAGTTTGGCAGCAGCTTTTTCGGCGTATTCGGGATGGCTATTTAAGCCCGTGCCGACCGCCGTGCCGCCCAAAGCGAGTTCATACAAGTCTTTAAGTGCATCGTTCAGACGGCCTAAACCGTGATCAAGCTGGGAAACGTAGCCGGAAAACTCTTGTCCCAAAGTCAGCGGCGTCGCATCTTGCAAATGGGTGCGGCCAATTTTGACGATGGGGGCGAATTCTTTGGCTTTTTTGTCCAATGTATCGCGCAAGGCTTTTACCGCCGGAATAAGGTGGCGGTTGATTTCAATCGCGGCGGCGACGTGGATGGCGGTCGGGAACGCGTCGTTGGTTGATTGCGCGTGGTTCACATGGTCGTTGGGATGGACGGGCTGATACGCCGCCAAACCTGTACCGGCGATTTCGTTGGCGCGGTTTGCCAGCACTTCGTTCATGTTCATATTGGACTGCGTGCCGGAGCCGGTCTGCCACACCACCAATGGGAACTGCCCATCGAGCTTGCCGTTCAACACGTCGTCCGCCGCCTGCGTAATCAAATCCGCCTGCTCAGGCTTAATCCTGCCAAGGGAAACATTGGTGGCGGCTGCGGCTTTTTTCACCAGCGCCAAAGCATAAATCAGCGGCTGCGGTAGGGTTTCACCGCCGATTTTGAAATTGTTGCGGCTGCGCTGGGTCTGCGCGCCCCAATAGGCTTCGGATGGGACCTCGACATTGCCCATGGTGTCGTGTTCGGTACGGGTACTCATGCGTTTCTCCTATATTCAAATAGAAATAATAATGATTCGTAAATTTATTATACCCAGCAAAAGGCCGTCTGAAAAGAGAGAGGTTTTCAGACAGCCTTTTGCTTTATTAACCTGAAATACTAATAGAAGATAAAACCCGATTTCGGAGCAAATACAACCTGCGCCGCCGCTCCCCTCTTCTAAAAATTTTCCTCCTTGCCGATTTGTGTTCTACGCTAAGTGTTTATCGACAATAAATACCTTATCGTTTCTTTACTTTATTTCTCTCCAAGAGCATAATGAATAAAAATGATTATCAGGAGATGAAGATGAAACGAAAACATTTGGTTTACCTGTTAATGAGCAGTTTTGCCGCCGCAAACGGCTTTGCCGAAACCTTGGCAGACCCTGATGAAATCCAGCCTGTCAAAACCTTCTCCCCTCCCAAACCGATTGCACCAACCGCCGCACAAGGCTATTTCCCCGAAAACCAATTCGACCGCACCGAACGCAGCGATCATTACTTTGTTACCGAAAACATAGACCAGGCCTTCCGTCCGCTGAAAGCGAACAGCGGCTTCTACGGCAAAAGTTTTTACAATTCCGTTACCGCGCAAGCGCGCGGGGCAAAGGTGTACGGCGTGGCCAACCTCAATCACACCAAGGCCAACGGCTATAAAGACGGCGACGGCAATCAGACCGATTGGAAATACAGCCGTTTCAATCAAGCTTTGGTACTCGGTTTCGTGCCGTCTGAAAATCAAGAATACCGCCTCACTTATCTGCATGACGACATCAACAACGACCGCCAACCGCAGTTCGTCAACGACGCATTGGATACCGAACGACACATCGCCAAACTCAACGCGCGTTGGGGCAATGCCGATTTGAGCAATACGGTCAGCGCGGAAGCAGGAGTCATCAAACTCAAACGCCATGCCGACAATTACTCCCTGCGCCCAAACAACACTCCGCAGCAAGTGTTCGTAGAGCTTGACCGCAAAGTGTACGACTTCTCGCTCAAACACGATGCGGACTTCGGCAAATTCCACAATACCGCCGCCGTCAGCTACCGCAACGACAGCCAAAACGGCGAGCGCAACGCCCACACCGCCATGCGCGATTTCCTCAACGGCTACCGTTTCGCCGATGTACACCTCGACCGCTGGCGCATTGCCGATACCCTGTCTTACAAGTTTGACGACCGACACAAACTGGGCTTGGGCTTAAGCTACGAAATCAACGAAGCGGACGTTCGCAAAAATACAGCGCAACCCACCCATCCGATGAACCGTAATCTCGCCTTCGCCTCATCACAACAAATCTGGAAAACCCATTACGGCTACGACTTCAACGGCAAAGTGCGCCGTCATGCCTTCTCAGGCGAACTCAAATACGATTTCACGCCGTCTGAAACGCAAAAATACAGCGTTTCCCTTGCTCACTTAGAACGCATTGGCGACAACACCGAACGCTTCAACTCGCTTGCCGCCATCGTGCAAAACCGTATGAACGGCGCGTTGACGAACCAAAATCCAGCTGCCGTCATCGCAGGCAATCCCCTGCTGAAAACCGAAAAACACAACCGCATCAAGCTCACCGCCAACAGCCGCAACGACTACTACAACGGCTACATGAACTCGTTAGCAGGCGCTGGCTGGAACGTGGGCGGCACACTTGTGGCGGACAAAGTCAAAGACCTGATTATTTTTGACCGCGCACGCGGACAAAGCGGTATCTCATCCAACGGCGGCGGCATCATCACACGCAACGTGGACGCGCGATTATTTACCGCGCAGGCCTACGCGCGTTACAACTTCAATCCGCATTGGGCAGCAGGCATCAAAGCCACCTACAACTACGGACACAACGAAACCGACGGCAGGCCGCTCTATCAAATCCGTCCGTTTGAAGCCGCCGTCCAAGCCGACTACAAAAACTACTTTGCCCACGGCAGCTACAACATCGGTGTCGCAACACGCTTTGTCGCCAAACAAACCCGCGGCGATTTTGACGCGGCAAGCGGTCTGGGCATAGACAAACGCGAAGCCGCCAAAGGCTTTACCGTTGCCGACGTGTACGCAGGCGTAAACATCAAAGACAAATACGGCTTGCGCCTGGGCGTGAACAACGTGTTCAACAAAAAATACGCCGAACACATCAGCGGTGACCACGTCCTCGCCCTGTCGCCCAGTGTGGTGTATGCACCGGGCAGGACATATTGGTTGAGTTTGCACGCGGCGTTTTAAAATCAGGCCGTCTGAAAGAATGCCTACACTGGCTTATTAAGAATTAGGAGATAAAAAATGGATATGAAAAGACGCGATTTCTTAAAAATGACCGCCGCGCTGGCAGCCGCAGGCGTTTCGCCTTCTCTGCTTGCTGCCGGTAAAGAGCAATTTACCGTGTACGGCGCACCGGCAATGCCCAGCGTTACCATTGCTGTAGCGGCGTTGCAAGGCAAGCTGGCGAAACAGGCAGATGTATCGCTGAAAATTTGGCGCTCACCCGACCAACTGCGCGCAGGCGTAGCAAGCGGACAATTTAAAGTCATGATGAGTCCGAGCAATGTCGGCGTAAACCTGCGCAACCAAGGGCAGAAAGTCGGCATGGTCAATATTTTGACCAACGGCATCACGCAGCTGATGTGCAAAGGCAGCGCGATTACCTCGCCGCAGGATTTGGTCGGCAAAAAAATCCTCGTGCCGTTTAAAAACGACATGCCCGACATCGTGCTGCAAGCCTTGTTGAAAAAACTGAAAATCGACGCACACAAAGTCGGTATCACTTACACCGCCACGCCGCCCGAAGCGGTGGGACTGTTTTTGAGCAAGGACTACCACGCCGCCATCCTGCCTGAACCGATGGCAACCGCCAGCCTACTGAAAGGCAAAACCATGGGCGTAAACGTCGTGCGTGGTTTTGACTTAGTAAAAGCATGGGGACAGGCATTTGACACCAAACCGCTGATTCCGATGGCAGGCATCATCGCCAACGAAGAATATTTCCACGCACACAAAGCGCAGTTCGACCTCTTCCATCAGGATTTGAAAAACGCACTCAACTGGATACTCGCCAACCGCCAAAGCGCCGCGAAAATCGGCAAAAACTACCTCCCCGCCCCTGAACCCGCCCTAGTCATGGGCTTGGACGGCGCGCGGCTGACGGTAACTAAAGGCAGCGAAGTGAAGAACGAGATTTTGAAGTTTTACGAAATCCTGATGCAGTTCAACCCAAAACTTCTAGGCGGCAAGCTGCCGGATAATGGGTTCTTCTTGGCTTAAAAACCTCAGGGTGGGCATCCCCGCCCACCAAAGTTTGGTGCTTCAAAACTAACAACATCAAACGGATATAATAAGATGTTTGGTCATAACCCAATTTGCTATTATGAATATAAAAGAAATATATTTTGAAGAAGCGTACTTTAAATTATGTTTGATACTGAATCTATAGGATATGTCTATATTTTGACTTCTAAAAATTGTGATAGTGTAAAAATTGGAGGTAGTAATTATCCACCGATTAAGCGTATTAAAGAAATCAACCAAACTGAACCTTATAAAAAATTAGGAAAATGGGAACTGGCAGATTTTAGACAAGTAAATAATTGGCGGAAAGTAGAACATTATTTGCATTATCGATTTAGAAGCTGTCTAAATACAAATCAGGCTAACCAAAAGGAGCTTTTTTATTTAAGCGTTAAAGAAGCATCTGATGCTTTGAATGATTTGGATGAAAACCTGATTATTCACAAACCCAAAGTAGATAGGATGTTTCAAGATGAATATTTATGTTCTTATCTAAAGAATTTATTCATATTGTCTGGATTAGTACACTGGTTGGAATACCAAGGGGTATGGACATTTTCACTTTTCCCGTCAACAAATGGCGGCAGATATTTTACGTTGAATATCGGGTCTCATGAGGTAGCTTTTAGTACCTTAAATAGAAAGAATACACAAAGCACCCATATGATATTGTTAGATAAATTAATTTTAGATTTTCCAGAAACAATTTCTTGGATTGAACAACATGGATATATTGAAAAGAGTTATTACAAAACAGTTTTACCGAGAGCGGTTTCCATTTTTTTAAATGGTACCTTTGATATCGCGCTAGATTTTTTAAAAAAAGATGGGGTCAGACGTGCATTAATTGCTTATTGGTATGACTCTTTATTTAATTTGAAAGACAGCAACAAATGCAGTGTTTATGCACGTTTCCATAACTATAACGCCATTGCAAAACTCAATACAATTTGCAGTACACCGTAGTTACTGTTGACTACCTGAAAATAATACTAATGATCTGAAAATTGGATTAAAGCATCCACATACCCAACCTGCTGATTTCAAAATACAAACCAACACCCAAACCATGATTAAAACCGACAAAATCCGCAAACCGCAGCCTGCGCTGTTTTACATCATCGACTACCTTTGGAGCGGCTTTGCCGGTCTGGGCGTGGCGATGGTAGTGGTGGCCTTGTGGGCGTGGGGAAGTGCCGTGTTCGGCGAGTTTATGCTGCCTGCGCCGGTGGAGGTGTTTCAAAAGTCTTTGGATTTATTGAAACATTTTCAGGAAAACGAAATCGGGATTTCGCTGTGGCGGTCGGTGGTGGGGATTTCGGTTGCGTTGGTAGCGGGATTGGCTGCGGGGCTGGTGGCGGGCAGTTTTAAGACGGCGATGGCGTTGCTTAAGCCTGTGATTACGATTTTGTTGGCGATGCCGCCGATTATTTGGGTGGTAATGGCTCTGTTTTGGTTTGGTTTCGGCAATCCGAGCGTGTTGTTTACCATCATTGTGTTGGTTGCGCCGCTGACGTTTGCGAGTGCAGCGGTCGGGATGTCGAGCGTGAACAAGCAGCATGAGGAGTTGTTTGACGCTTATAAATTAGGCCGTCTGAAAAAAATCCGTTATCTGTATATCCCGCATCTGACGGGCTATGTGATTTCCAGCATCGGCGTGGCGGTGGCGATGGGGGTGAAGGTGGTGATTATGGCGGAACTTTTGGGCGCGAGCGAAGGCGTGGGTGCGCGGATTGCGGACGCGAGGGCGATGCTGGAGACTTCGACGGTGATGGCTTATGTGGTGTTGGTCATTGTGTTTGTGTCGCTGTTTGAATACCTGATTACCAAGCCTTTGGAAATTTTGTTTATGCCGTGGAGGAGATGATGCTCTGTCTTGAAAACGTGCGTTTTGAAATTCTCCGCGACCCCATCGTGCGCGATTTCAGTTTGAACCTGCAACATGGCGAAGTGAAAGCTTTGTTCGGGCCGAGCGGCTGTGGCAAGACGACGGTTTTGCGTTTGATTGCGGGCTTGGAAACGCCGAAATCGGGCACGATACGCAATACTTTCCGCAAAACGGGTTTTCTGTTTCAGGAAAACCGCCTGCCGGGAAACTTGACCGCGATGCAGAATATCGCTAT
Organism: Neisseria subflava; assembly: GCF_003044935.1. NCBI lineage: Bacteria > Pseudomonadati > Pseudomonadota > Betaproteobacteria > Neisseriales > Neisseriaceae > Neisseria > Neisseria subflava. The sequence goes on from NZ_POXP01000001.1 coordinate 1,039,367, forward strand.
TTTTATGGACAAACCCGATGAAGGCGAAATCATCGCGCTGGCGGCGAAAGTCGGGCTGACTGCGGGCGATTTGAACAAATATCCGACCGAATTGTCCGGCGGCATGGCGAAACGGGTAGCATTTTTGCGCCTGCTGCTGTGCGGCTGCGACCTTGCCTTGCTGGACGAGCCGTTCGTCGGTTTGGACCGCGATTTGCGCGATATTTTGGTCGCCATGCTGGTGGAAAAAATCGAGCGGCAGGGCATGGCGTGTATGCTGGTAACGCACGACCGCTTCGAAGCCGCACGCCTGAGCCATGAAATCATGCTGCTTTCCACTAAGGGCATGAACGTGCAAAACGTGATTACCCTGCCTACGCCGCTGTCCGAACGCGATTCGGCTTTTGAAGAAGCCGTGGTGGCAAGAGAGTTTCAGGGGATTCATTATTATGAGTGATAGGAATTTAAATTTCTGACAAACCTTGCGGTTCGTTGCCCTCTCCCTAACCCTCTCCCACGGGGAAAGGGGATCAGGTTTCTCAAAATCAGAGAGCCGTAGAATTGGGAATCAGATGTCAGGTAAACCTGAAAATGTTCAGGCTCGACAGCCCAATTCCCTCTCCCCGTGGGAGATGGCTAGGGAGAGGGTAAGCAAGCCGCAGGCTTGCCTCTTTAGCGAAAGATACGAATCTGTTATCCGAACGCGATTCGGTTTTTGAAAAAGCCGTGGTGCCAAGGGGGCAGGGGATTCATTATGAGGTGCTTTATGTTTTCGACTGTGATTACTGCTGCTGTTTTATATATTGCTACAGCAGTAGATTTGTTGGTAATACTATTAATATTTTTTGCTAGAGCAAATACTAGAAAAGAATATCGAGATATTTATATCGGACAATATTTAGGTTCTGTAATTTTAATATTAGTTAGTTTATTTCTAGCTTTTGTTTTGCATTATGTTCCGGAAAAATGGGTGTTGGGTTTATTAGGTTTAATACCGATTTACTTAGGTATTAAAGTTGCTATTTACGACGATTGTGAGGGCGAAAAAAGAGCTAAAAAAGAATTGGATGAAAAAGGGTTGTCAAAATTAGTCGGTATTGTTGCTTTGGTTACAGTTGCTAGTTGTGGTGCAGATAATATTGGACTTTTTGTTCCTTACTTTGTGACTTTAGATCTTGTCGACTTATTAGTTACTCTTCTTGTATTTTTAATATTGATTTTTGTTTTAGTATATACAGCACAAAGATTGGCTAATATTTCAGGTGTTGGTGAAATTGTAGAGAAGTTTAGTCGTTGGATAATGGCTGTTATTTATATTGGTTTAGGATTATTTATTATTATTGAAAATAATACAATTCAAACAATAATATCAATAATATGAATGATACGGGCATTTGAGTATCTGACAAACCTTGCGGTTCGTTGCCCTCTCCCTAACCCTCTCCCACGGGGAGAGGGTTAGGGAGAGGGCAAGCAAGCCGAAGGTTTGCTTCTTCAATACAAGATACAACCCTGTCCTCCCAATAAATCTATATCCGAAAGCATCTTCATGCAGAATCAAGCCAAACCATGAATAAGTTTTTCACCCACCCCATGCGGCCGTTTTTCGTCGGTGCGGCGGTGCTTGCCATACTCGGCGCGTTGGTGTTTTTCATCAGCCCCGGTGCCGTCATTTTGCACCGCCAAATCTTCTTAGAACTCATGCTGCCTGCGGCATACGGCGGCTTCCTGACTGCAGCCATGCTCGAATGGACGGGTTATAAAGGTCGTCTGAAACCTGTCGCTACTTTGATGGCGGCATTACTGCTCGCCGCATCTGCCATACTGCCCTTTTCGCCGCAAACTGCCTCGTTTTTCGTTGCCGCCTATTGGCTGGTATTGCTGCTGTTCTGCACTTGGCTGATTTGGCTCGACCGGAACACTGACAACTTCGCTCTTTTAATGTTGCTTGCCGCGTTTACTGCTTTTCAGACGGCCTATGCCGTCAGCGGCGATTTGAACTTACTGCGTGCGCAAGTACATCTGAACATGGCAGCGGTCATGTTTGTATCCGTCCGCGTCAGCATTCTTTTGGGCGCGGAAGCCCTGAAAGAATGCCGTCTGAAAGACCCCGTATTCATCCCCAACATCGTCTATAAAAACATCGCCATCACCTTCCTGCTGCTGCACGCCGCCGCCGAACTTTGGCTGCCCGCGCAAACCGCCGGTTTTACCGCGCTTGCCGTCGGCTTTATCCTGCTTGCCAAGCTGCGTGAGCTCCACCATCACGAACTCCTGCGCAAACACTACGTCTGCACTTATTACCTGCTCCAACTCTTTGCCGCTGCAGGCTATTTGTGGACAGGCACAGCGAAACTGCAAAACCTGCCTGCCTCCGCGCCCCTGCACCTGATTACCCTCGGCGGCATGATAGGTGGCGTGATGATGGTGTGGCTGACCGCCGGTCTGTGGCACAGCGGCTTTACCAAACTCGACTACCCCAAGCTCTGCCGCATTGCCGTTCCCCTACTCTTTATGGCTGCCGTCTCACGCGCTTTCTTAATGAACGTGAACCCGATATTTTTCATCACCGTTCCTGCGATTCTGACTATCGCCGTGTTCGTACTGTATCTTTTCACGTTTGTACCGATATTTCGGGAAAATGCGTTTACGGATGATCCGGAATAAAACAAAAGGCCGTCTGAAAATTTCAGACGGCCTTAGCTTTAAATAAATGCTTTATTTGTTGGCATTCAAATAAAGATTAATCAGGCGTGTAGTCGAGCTGTCGTGTTTTTGCACTTCGGTCTCGCCGGTCAATTCAGCAAGAATGGTTTTGGCCAACTGTTTGCCGAGTTCTACGCCCCATTGGTCAAAGCTGTTGATGCCCCAAATAATGCCTTGGACGAAGGTTTTGTGTTCATACATGGCAATCAGACTGCCCATATTGCGCGGGTTGATTTTGTCCATGAGAATGAGGTTGGTCGGGCGGTTGCCTGAGAAGGTTTTGTGCGGAACCAGCTCTTCGATGCGCTCTGCTTCCATGCCTTGGGCTTTGAGTTCGGCACGGACTTCGTCTGGGGTTTTACCGCGCATAAAGGCTTCGGCTTGGGCAAAAACGTTCGCCAACAGGATTTCGTGATGGCCTTGCAAATTGCTGCGTTTTTCAAGCGAGGCGATGAGATCAATCGGCGTGATGTGCGTACCTTGGTGCAGCAGTTGGAAGAAGGCGTGCTGGCCGTTGATACCGGTTTCGCCCCAAATAATCGGCGAAGTTTCGTAACCGACAGCTTTGCCGTCAAGGGTCACTTGTTTGCCGTTGCTCTCCATATCGAGCTGCTGGATAAATTTAGGCAGGCGGTGGAGATGTTGGTCGTAAGGCGCGATAACGTGGCTGCCGCCGCCGTAGTAGTTGATGTACCAAATGCCGATAAGGGCAAGGATAACCGGCAGGTTGCGCTCCAGCGGCGTGTTGATGAAGTGTTGGTCCATCAGGTGTGCGCCGTTGAGCATTTCGATGAAGTTTTCTTCACCGAGATACAGCATAATCGGCAGGCCGATGGCCGACCACAGGCTGTATCGTCCGCCTACCCAGTCCCAAAATTCAAACATATTGGCGGTATCGATACCGAATTCGGCAACGGCTTTTTGGTTGGTGGAGACGGCAACGAAGTGTTTGGCCACGGCGCTTTCATCGCCTGCATGATCCAAGAACCATTTACGCGCGGTCAGGGCGTTGGTCAGGGTTTCTTGGGTGGTAAAGGTTTTGGAGGCGATGATGAAGAGGGTGGTCTCGGGGTGGACTTTGGACAATACGTCGCGCAGTTGGGAGCCGTCCACATTGGAGACGAAGTGCATGTTCAAACGCGGATGGCCGAAAGGCTTGAGCGCGGTACACATCATCAGAGGGCCGAGGTCAGAGCCGCCGATACCGATGTTGACGACGTCGGTAATGACTTGATTGGTATAGCCCAACCAGCTGCCGCTGCGGACTTCATGCGCGAACTCGCCCATGCGTTGCAGGACATGGTTGACCTTAGGCATGACATCTTCGCCATCCACGACGATAGGGGCGTTGGTACGGTTGCGCAGGGCAACGTGGAGTACGGCACGGTTTTCTGTCGTATTGATTTTTTCGCCGTGGAACATTTGCTGCATCCGCTCCGGTACGCCTGCTTCACGCGCCAGCTCGAACAACAGTGCCATGGTTTCGTCGTTGATACGGTTTTTAGAATAATCCAAAGTCAGGCCGCCAACCTGCAGCCAGTAGCGCTCGGCACGTTCGGGATCTTGCTCGAACATTTCGCGCATGTGTTGTTCTTTGGTTTCGTCAAAATGTATCCATAATTTTGACCAAGCTGGTAAATCGTGAAGGTGTTTCATCGGATGCTCTCCTGGATAGTGGACAGTTTTGTTGAGAAAACGGCCGTGAGGTCGTCTGAAACGGGAACGGGGTGGTTTCCGTTTTTTGAGGTTTCAGACGGCCTTGATATGGGACGAGGCCGTCTGAAAATGTCAGTGAAGAATCAATCTTTATCGTATTCGATGTGCTTGTTATGTATGCTTTTTTTACTTTTTTGCAGTTGCGTGCTGGCAGTGTCGCCCAAACGCAAGGCCAAGCCGATGGCAAGAATGTCAATAACGGCTAGCTGCAGAAGACGGGACACCATAGGCGTATAAAGCTCGGCATTTTCCTGAGTGGCAATGCTCAATACGCAGTCGGCCATTTGAGCCAACGGCGAATCATTACGGGTGAGCGCGATAACGGCTGCGCCGTTTTCTTTGGCGATACTGGCCGCGTCTAACAATTCGATAGATGAGCCGGTATTGGAAATCGCCACCAACACATCCTGCTCGGTCAATACGGAAGCCGCCATCAGCTGGGTATGCGTATCAACATAGGCAACGGTGGACATACCGAAGCGGAAGAATTTGTGTTGCGCATCTTGGGCAACGATGCCGGAGTTGCCGACACCATAAAACTCAACGCGTCGCGCGTGCATCAGAATGGCAATCGCGTTTTCAAGCTCGGATTCTTTCAGGAAGCGGCGCTCGCCCAAGAGGGAGGCTGCGGCATTGCCCAACACTTTTTCGACCACGCTGCCCATGTTGTCATCGGCGTTTAATTCTTCATGAACGTAAGGCATGCCTTCGTGGCCGATGCTGGCAGACAAAGCGAGTTTAAACTCAGGCAAGCCTTTGTAACCCAAGCTGCGGCAGAAACGGATTACAGTCGGCTGACTGACGGATGCACGCTCGGCAATTTCCGCCACAGCGGCATGAACGAACCATTTCGGCTCGGCCAGCGCAGATTCGGCAACTTTGCGTTCTGCGCCGGAGAGGTTGGACAATGATTCGCTGATTTTGCTTAACATATACTCTACCCTTTGATTCTTTGACGTTCAGGACAAGGTTTTTTTCACCCCCTGCCCTGCACCGCCGTTTGTGTGTTTAAACGTTATTTAAATGATTGTCTAATGCGACCGCCGCGCCGACGATGCCCGGAAACTCGCTCAATACGACATACACGGGAATAGCGGCAAGATAAGCCTCAAAGCGGCCTTTATTTTCAAAGCGGCTGCGGAACGGGGATGTTTTAAAGTAATCCAACACGCGCGGGATAATCCCGCCGCACAAATACACGCCGCCGCGCGCACCCAATGACAAAGCCAAATTGGAAGCAACCGTACCCAGCATGGCGCAGAAAATATCCAAAGTCTGACGGCAAATCGGCGATGTTCCGCTCAATGTCTTATCGGTGATTTCAGAAGGCTTCAGACGGCATTGTTTGATGTTGTCGCGTTTGGCCAATGCTTCGTAAATCAGGCTCAAACCTGCGCCGCTCAAGAAACGCTCGGCAGAAACATGGCCGTATTTGTTTTTAGCGTATTGCCAAATCAATACTTCCATATCGTCAAACGGCGGGAAGCTGGTATGGCCGCCCTCGCCTGCCAACGCCACCCAGCCGGCAGCGCTGTGCACCAAACCGCTGACACCCAAACCGGTACCCGGACCGATAACGGCTTTAGGCGCAAATTCGATGGGTTTTTGACCGCCGATTTGTATCAAGTCTTTCTTATCGGTTTTTGTTACCGCCAAAGCCTGGGCGGTAAAGTCGTTCAACAGAATCAACGTTTCAAAACCCAAAGCCTGGCGAGTGGTTTCGATGGAGAATGCCCAGTGGTGGTTGGTCATCTGCACCCAGTCGCCCAAAATCGGATTGGCAATCGCAAAGGCGGCGTGCAAGACTTTCGGACTGCCTGCGCGTTCCAAATAAGTTTTAGCGGCATCGACAATGGTGTCGTAATCCTGGCAAGGTAAGACTTCAGCCTTTTCAATGACCTGTGGTGCAGTTTCAAGTGCAAAACGGGCATTCGTACCGCCGATATCGGCAACCAAACGAGGATAAGCTTCAGTGTGCATAGTAGACATGGCAGTTAATTCCTTGGTGATTGAGAATCAGACTGGTCGGATATTCGGTATCGGCCCTTGCAGCAGCTTTGTCGAATACCGCTTTTTTCTCTGCGCCTTGAATGGCCAAAAATACATTCGGCGTTTTGGCAATCGCACCCAAAGTCATGCTCACACGCTCATGCGGCGCGGTAACCGGCGTAGTATGAATCAATGTCGGGTCATCAGCTTCATTGATTGCGGCCTGTAATTGAGGCGCTTGAGGGAACAACGACGCTGTATGCCCGTCTCCTCCCATGCCCAACACCAGCACGTCAGGTTGCTTGTAATGTTTCAATGCATAAGCAACGACAACTTCAGGTTGTAATTCAGTTTCAGACTTTCCGTCTTCAACAACAGGAATCCATGTGGCAACGGCCGCGTTATTTTTGAGCAGATATTCACGTACCAAGCCTGTATTGCTGTCGGCATGCGTGGTCGGGACAATACGCTCGTCCACCAAAGTAATGCCGACATTTTGCCAATTTAAATCTTTTTGCGACAAAGCCTCGAAAAACGCAATCGGCGAACGACCGCCGGAAACAGCCAAAACCGCATGGCCTTTCTCATTCAACGCGGTTTGTAATGCAGCGGCAACGGCATCAGCGAGAGCCTGCGCGGCAGTTGCAGCGTTTTCTTGTTCGTGCCAAACAAACATGTTTCGTCCTTTCATGGTTTCAGACGGCCTTTTGTTGGAAAACAAGGCCGTCTGAAAGAAATATTATTGCTCTTCGTGCCACTTGTTGCCGTCACGCGCCAACAGCGCGCGCGCAGCTTCAGGACCCCAAGAATGGGCTTCGTAAGCATGCGGAGGCGTTGTATTGTTCGCCCAGTTTTCCAGGATAGGCATCACATATTCCCAAGCGGCTTCGAGTTCGTCGCGGCGGTTGAACAAAGCGAGTTTGCCGTTAATCACATCCAGCAGCAGGCGCTCATAAGCCTCAGCGCGGCGGCCCTCTACTGCTGTGCCCAAGTCCACGCCAATCGGTGTCACTTCGACTTTGTTGCCTGCACCCGGGGTTTTTACTTGAGTGTAAAGGCGGACGGATTCGGTCGGTTGTAGTTCAATAACCAAACGATTCGGCGCGGCTTGGCTGTTGTCGAAAATATGGTTTTGCAGCGGACGGAAGTTCAACACGATTTCCGCCACTTTGCCTGCCATGCGTTTGCCGGTACGCAGGTAGAAAGGTACGCCTTTCCAACGTTCGTTTTCGATTTCGGCTTTGATGGCGACATAGGTTTCAGTGAAACTGTCTTTCGGTACATCGACTTCTTCTAGATAGCCGTTCATGCCTTTTGCTGCAACATATTGGCCGCGAATAACATTTTCGTTGACGGATTCGATGGTCAGGGGTTTCAGCGATTTGATGACTTTCACTTTCTCGTCGCGTACGGCATCGGCATCCAAGCTTGCCGGCGCTTCCATCGCAGTCATACAAAGCATTTGCATCAAGTGGTTTTGCACCATATCGCGCAATGCGCCGGTAATGTCGTAAAACTCGCCGCGTTCTTCCACGCCCAACTGCTCGGCGATGGTCAGCTGTACACTTTCAATATATTTGTTGTTCCACAAAGGCTCGAACATCACATTGGCAAAACGCAAGGCCAGCAGGTTTTGCAGGCTTTCTTTACCTAAATAATGGTCAATACGGTAGATTTGCTCTTCTTTGAAATAACGGGCCACATCGGTATTGATTTGTTGGGAAGAAGCCAAGTCCGTACCCAACGGTTTTTCCAAAACCACGCGCACGTTATCGGCATTCAAACCGATTTCAGCAAGGTTTTCACAGGCTTGCGCAAAAAATTTCGGTGCAGTTGAGAGGTAGATCACGACATTTTCAGTATTCTTGCGCGCTTTTACCAAGTCGCCCAAAGCAATGAAGTCCTCTTTCTTTGTCACATCGACTTTCAAATACTCAAGACGTTGGATAAACGATGCCCACGCTTCTTCTGAGAAGTTTTGTTTGACATGGATTTTAGAATTCGTTTCCACTTTGGCCAAAAAGCCGGCGGTATCCAATTCGCTGCGGCTTACGCCCAAAATACGACCTTCGGGATGAAGCAAACCGGCTACATGCGCCTGATACAGGCAAGGCAAAAGTTTACGCATTGCCAAATCGCCGGTCGCGCCAAACAACACCAAATCAAAATTTGTCTGTGTACTCATTGTTTCATCTCTCGTTGAGGAAGCTTGCTTCAAAACTTTTGGACTGTCGTCATCTATAAAAATCGATTAAAATCAAAAGCCTTTAAGCAATAAGCAGTAAAAAACCAATCGCCTGCACCAAAATTTCAAACAAGCGGGCTAATGAGTAGTAATACTACACATGGCTACACATTTTGTCTATTCTCATTTTTACAAATTGTTTGATTTAACATAAAAGTTTGATGACTTTTACAGCCCATCGTTTTACGAATTGACCATACCTCGATTTAAATCAAATTTCTTCCACTTAGTAAATTATTTTGTAACAAAATTACAGATTTTGTACTATAATACGCAGACGCTTCGAAGAGAAATCTTCAAATATTCAGACGGCCCATATTATTCATTCCCACAGCTCAAGGCCGTCTGAAACATACCCAATACAAAAATCAGAAACGCGCAAACAAAATCCCTATCATATCGTTTAGCCAGGAGACCGCACATGAACCCCACTCCTATTCACCCGAAACTCGCCGAAATTACCGAGCGCATCATCGAGCGCAGCCGCCCGACGCGTGAAAAGTATCTGGCGAAAATCCGCAGCGCCAAACAGATGGGACGCTTAGAGCGCAACCAACTCGGCTGCAGCAATTTGGCGCACGGCTATGCCTCCATGCCTAAGAGCATCAAAATCGAAATGCTTCAGGAAACCGTCCCCAACTTAGGCATCATCACTGCCTACAACGACATGGTTTCCGCACACCAGCCGTTTAAAGACTTCCCTGACCAAATCAAAGACGAAGCACAAAAAAACGGCGCGACCGCCCAAGTCGCCGGCGGCACGCCCGCCATGTGCGACGGCATCACGCAAGGCTACGCCGGCATGGAATTGTCGCTGTTTTCCCGCGACGTGATTGCCATGAGTACCGCCATCGGTCTGTCGCATCAAATGTTTGACGGCGGCCTGTTTATGGGCGTATGCGACAAAATCGTTCCCGGCCTGATGATCGGCGCTTTGTCTTTCGGCCATATTCCGGGCATCTTCGTTCCGGCAGGCCCGATGTCCAGCGGTATCGGTAATAAAGAAAAAGCCCGTACCCGCCAGCTTTTCGCCGAAGGTAAAGTCGGCCGCGATGCCTTGCTCGAAAGCGAAATGGGTTCCTACCACAGCCCCGGTACCTGCACTTTCTACGGCACGGCAAACTCCAACCAAATGATGATGGAAATGATGGGCGTACACCTGCCCGCCGCCGCTTTCGTTCATCCTTATACCGATTTGCGCGAAGCTCTGACCCGCTACGCAGCCGGACACCTTGCACGCGGCATTAAAAACGGCACCATCAAACCATTGGGCGAAATGTTGACCGAAAAATCCTTCATCAATGCCCTGATTGGTCTGATGGCGACCGGCGGCTCGACCAACCACACCATGCACCTCGTCGCCATGGCGCGCGCCGCAGGCGTGATTTTGAATTGGGACGACTTTGATGAAATTTCTTCCATCATCCCGCTGCTCATCCGCGTATACCCCAACGGCAAAGCCGACGTGAACCACTTTACCGCAGCCGGCGGCCTGCCTTTCGTTATCCGCGAATTGCTGGACGCAGGCCTGTTGCATGACGATGTCGATACCGTCGTCGGACACGGTATGCGCCACTACACTAAAGAACCTTTCCTCATCGACGGCAAACTCGAATGGCGTGAAGCCCCTGAAACCAGCGGCAATGAAGATATCCTGCGCAAAGCCGACAACCCGTTCTCCCCAGACGGCGGTCTGCGCCTAATGAAAGGCAACATCGGTCGCGGCGTAATTAAAGTATCTGCCGTGCGCGAAGGCTGCCGCATCATCGAAGCACCCGCCATCGTGTTCAACGACCAGCGCGAAGTATTGGCCGCATTTGAACGCGGCGAGTTGGAACGCGATTTCGTCTGTGTCGTCCGCTACCAAGGCCCGCGCGCCAACGGTATGCCCGAGTTGCACAAACTGACCCCGCCTTTGGGCATCCTGCAAGACCGCGGCTTCAAAGTGGCGCTGCTGACTGACGGCCGTATGTCCGGTGCATCCGGCAAAGTGCCTGCGTCCATCCACATGACGCCTGAAGCCTTGATGGGCGGCAATATCGCCAAAATCCGTACCGGCGACCTGATCCGCTTCGACTCCGTTACCGGCGAACTCAACGTCCTGATCAACGAAGCCGAATGGAGCTCTCGCGAAGTCGAACGTATCGATTTGAGCGCGAACCAACAAGGTTGCGGCCGCGAACTCTTCGCCAACTTCCGCAGCATGACCAGCAGCGCAGAAACCGGTGCCATGAGCTTCGGCGGCGAATTTGCCTAAACCCTTTTCAGACGGCCTCTTAAAACAAACAGGCCGTCTGAAACCATGTTATCGACCCTATTACGATACAGTCCCCAACGGAGACCTAAAATGTCTAAACTGACCCCTCGTGAAATTCTGACTGCCGGCGCAGTTGTACCGGTAATGGCGATTGACGACTTGAGCACTGCCGTCGATTTATCCCATGCCCTTGTCGAAGGCGGCATTCCCACCCTCGAAATCACCCTGCGCACCCCTGTCGGCCTCGACGCCATCCGCCTGATTGCCAAAGAAGTGCCCAATGCCATCGTCGGCGCGGGTACGGTAACCAATCCCGAACAGCTCAAAGCCGTCGAAGACGCAGGTGCGGTTTTCGCCATCAGCCCGGGTTTGCACGAATCCCTCGCCAAAGCCAGCCACAACAGCGGCATTCCCCTGATTCCCGGCGTTGCCACTCCGGGTGAAGTCCAACTGGCTTTGGAACACGGCATCGACACCCTCAAACTCTTCCCTGCTGAAGTCGTTGGCGGCAAAGCCATGCTCAAGGCACTCTACGGCCCTTATGCCGACGTGCGCTTCTGCCCGACCGGCGGCATCAGCCTGGCAACCGCTCCCGAGTACTTGGCGCTGCCTAATGTCTTGTGCGTCGGCGGCTCATGGCTGACTCCAAAAGAAGCCATCAAAAACAAAGACTGGGATACCATCACCCGTCTGGCTCGCGAAGCTGCCGCTTTGAAACCAAAAGCCTAATCAGGTTATAGGTTAAAAAAGAAAAGGCCGTCTGAATATGATTTCAGACGGCCTTTTTTTACTGCAAGCATACGAATCAAGCATTATTCGGCTTAATATTTATCCTAACTGGCGGCATTAACACACAAAGATTCAATCTTACCTGCTCTCGGGAAGCGGATGGTGTAACGTCCTTTTTGATCGATTTCGGCAAAGCTGAAGCGGTTTTCAGGCGCATCACCATCAGCCCCTACTTCCAAAGCAATCCGTTTACCTTTCGGGTCTTTCACAACGACACCGGGACTGACAGGCGCGAATGAAAGCACTAAACCGGCATCTGCCGAACTATTAAAACCATACACTTGGCCACGTTTAACCTGTAAGGGTTGGTCAATGCAGCCTGTTTCGTTCAGAGGCAGCATTTTTTCAGCAGAGGCAAATGCCGCGCTCCCTAATCCTAAGGCAACAATCAGAGAAAAGCTCAAATATTTCATATAGTTTTCTTTTAAAATTGAAATTTGAATGTAAACAGAAATTTAGCCGAATATCCGCCTCATTCTAATTATCCTTTTCCCAACACTTTCCGTGCCGCTTCCACACCCCAATACAAAGCCTCTTCAAATACCGAATAGCTGCTTAAATCACTGTGTGCAAATAACAATCCGGCATTTTGGTTTCTGATTTTTAATAAAGCCTCATCGCTTAAATAGCCGGGTTTCGGCACGCTCATGCCATGCCCGCGAACAGTAATGTCAACATGGGAAACGTGCCGCCAAAAGCCTTCACCGTAAGCGGTAAGCAGATCTTGGGCGGCAAGCTGGAGCAGCTCTTCGTCGCTTGCTTCAAGCAGCTGGCGGCGGACGGCTTGTGGCGTATCGTGGTTGAGTGCGGCGTAGGCGGTAAAAATCGTGCGTTCAGGACGGGCAACCCGGATAAGCTGATTGGTCGCAACAACATAGCCCAGCCCTTGGCTGCCGTAAACCACATTGTCCCACGCAAGTTCGCTGTTGTTTTTTTCTTTCGGGAAACTGTGCAGTTCAAAATTGGAAACCAGCCATGGCGCGTATTCTGGGATGTCCAGACCAAATTGTTCAGGAGATTCAATAACGCGGGCGGCAACCATCAGCGGCATGGCGGAGATAACGTGTTGCGCGGTGACGGCAACGGTTTCCCCTTTTGCATTATCACGCAGCCACACTTCAATCTGGCCGTCTGAAAGCGGTTTGATTTTGACGGCTGAAGCATTAACCGAAGCAGGTTTCTCCAAACGGATACGGTTTTCAGACGGCCATTGCCAGCCTTCCTGCAAATCGGCATGACGGCGCAAGTTTTCAGAAAGATGTGCCAAACCTTCAGGCCAAGTGAGGACGGTTTCTGCATTGTTGCGGGCGGCAAAATAATGCAGTCCGGCAAAGGCAGACACTTGCCCGATGCCTTGTCCGTAATCGTCGCGGCAACAATAATCGAGATACCATAAAAGCTCGGGCGAGTGGTAACCTTCTTGCTCAAGCCATTGTTTGAACGTCAGATTATCGAGTTTGCGCCATGTCTCATCTGCCGATGACAGCGCAATCGGAATGGCAAAAATTTTCTTACCGTCATTGCCGTAAGCCTGTTTCAGACGGCCTATCAAATCAAAAAACTTTTTGGAATCCGCATCTTCTTTCGGCAATAAATGTTCCACCCATTTATCCTGATATAAGAGGCGCGATTCGGGCGCATAAACCAAATCGGTTTCCCTAAAGCTGCCGTCCGATTGCAAGATACCAAAATCCGCCAACATCTCGCGCACATACACGCTTTCTTTCGACGGCAAAGCCAAATAATGCGCACCGCTCGGCGCTTTCAGGCCGTCTGAAGACGTATAGGCGGCATTGTTGCCATTGCGTTCAAACCCTTCTGCCAACAATACATCGCAGTGATTATGCTTCGCCAAATACCACAACGCCCCCAAACCCGCCGCACCGCCGCCGAGTATCAGCGTATTGCATTCATAACGACGAGCCGGTGCTTGCAACAATTCCCCGTCGCGCAACAAATGCCCCAACGGCAAGCCGACACGGTTAATAGAAACCGGCGGTTTGTGGTTGAGGTACTTATAAGTCTGCCAAGAGAAAGCAGAGGCAGCGCCAAGCGCGGCAGTATAACTGAGAAATTGACGGCGGGTTAGCATGTTTTATAAAAAGGTCGTCTGAAAAAAAAAAATGAGATAGCGGTTGCTTTAGTTTGAGTGCACCTCGTACTATTTATGTCCACCAGAATAACCACTGTAGCCGCTGCCCGAATAAGACGAATCACCTTCATCTACGCTAACATAGTTGAATAAGGTAGCAATAAAAATCATAAAGAAGAAACCGAAAACCATAACCCCCCTCTCTTCTTCGTAATCGTCGTCATCTTTAAATCTCTCCGCTATCCATATCCACACCAATGCAAACAAACTAACCCCAATGCCTTCAAAGCTCAACAAATCTGGAGACAACCACGCCGGAAGATTGATAACGATGAGAATCAACGTAGCAAAAGCACGGATTCTGTCATCACGATCTTCAGGACGCCTCTCTTCGTTTGTCAGCCATAAGCCAAACGCACCTACCGAATCACGCGGCAGGTCGAATGCCTTTCTCATTTGGCTGTAAGGAATAGGTTTGCTTCTGCTCCAAACCGTTTCATCCTTGCCCTGTTCGGCACACAATCTGGAATTGTCAGAATAATCTGTTGCTGAACGGTATTCGGTATAGTCAATCAAATCCCCGCTTTTGACACACCAATAAAACGCTCCCGCTGCTGTTTCAACCCGCCCGCCGTAACGATCAACCACCTTCTCATCGATAGGGTTGCCGTTGACATCAAACTCCGGCCATGCTTGCAAAGTTTCCGAAAACCGCCAGCTATTTCCCGATTCTACCAACCAAGCAAAGCCCTGCTGCGCATTGTAAAGCAGGTATTCCGTCCACTTCCCAAACCGCTCTTCCTTGACAACATAGTTACGGGTAATACTGCCGAAAGGGATTTCGGCATATTGTACGGCGCCAATCACCCGATATTCCGTATCGTTCAGACGGCCTACTGTGCCAATATTCAGCGTAAACAGGTTTTGCTGTGCCTGCCGTGCTGTATTTTCCTTCATCAATTCGACAGTATCTTTCGTCGTATTCAGACTGCTGCCGCAAGAGGAACAAAGAAGAAAAGAAGTTACGCCACTTGGCCAATGAACCGATGCGCCACAATTAGGGCAGGCTTCGGCGTGAATTTCTCCTTTCAGACGACCTGCACTTGCCTGGATCTCATCATCGCTGCGTAAGTTTTCCAGCTTCAGGCTATTCAAACTGACAACGCGGCCAAGATAAATGGTGAGTGGCGATACTGTAAAATCTATGGTCAGAAACAGCTTGCCACAACGAAAATCACAAACCTTACCTGTCGCCTTTTTTGCGGTCAGGTTAAACGGTAACTCTCCTTGTGCATCAGTGTTGCGGTAATGGATGGTGCGTGCGTCTGAAACGACAAAAGTTTTACCGTCCAACTCGAAAGAGCTCTGCCCAAGGCGAACTGACTCAAAAGTTGTCGGCAACCCTTTTGCCTTGCCTGAAGCCTCACAGGTCATAGCATATAAATCACCAACTTCAGACAGCCAACCGGTCAGATCATCATCGAACAAAGCATACCATTCGTTCCATACGCCGACATCGTAATGCACCTGCAATCTTCCGATCAGCGTAAAATTCCGATGCGCAAAAACACCCCTCGTGCCGATTTGCAATGGACTGAAATCCTCCAAGAGCGCAGAATCCCGCTCCGAATATGAGACAATGCTCCCGCTTTTTTTCTTTCCTTTTCTAACTACCAGCATACTGTGGCAATGGCCACACACCAACGTCACGGCAGTAGCGGAATACGCCTCAACAGGCGCACCACAGCTTGGGCAATCGGTTTTAAAAAAAGGCGTTTTTTCCATATAACGTCAATATTTCAGTTTAAGCAGAACAAGGTTTAAGGCCGTCTGAAAACGGATCGAATATGCTTTCAGACGGCCTGTCTTTTAATAAAGAATACGTTAAATCTTTTTTCTTGATTGTTCTGCCATATGATGACCTTTGTTTTTTTCTTTAACTAAAGCCAAGTTTACTAATCGGCAAAAAATTGTACATCTCTCTCTTTTACCCATCCGGTCGGGCAAACGCCTTTTGCGACAATAAGCAACTGGCCTTCATCATCAACATGAGTAGAAAGACGACATTTTTTGCCTTTGGGTGGTTTGATTTTCCATTCAGTCGGAAAATCGGTAGGTTTGGTGCAGTTGTCAGGTAGGCCCATATCATGACAACTGATTTGGTTTTCTTTGATTGCCAAAGGTACTTTTTTTACTTTTATCCAAGAGTATCCTTCTTCGGTATTTTTGCTGTCATTACCGATAACACAAAGGTATTGCATATGGTGCAATTGAGCGATTGAAGATGCTTTATCGTCCGGTTGGGCTTGCAGGGATGCGCCTTGGTTATTACTGACATAAACTTGATTACGGCAATACTCGGTACGATCATGTGTTAATTTTTTTGCTTCGGCACTTCCCACTCCTAGCAAAAACAAACCTGTAAGCAAAGAAATAACCAACGGTAAGCTTCTATTGCTATTCAAATCTCTTATTTTAAGCATTTTGTTTTAAAACCTTTCTATACAAAATTTGTTATCTAATTTGCTATCAGCCATTTTTTTCAGACGGCCTGACAGATTTTATTGTTCAACCGATGGTTGTATATCGTCCAGTATACCTTCGCCACGTTGCACAACCGTCCAAACAGCTCTTTCAGCCGCCAACTCCCTGCACAAGATTTCCTTCACTTTTTCCAATTTCATACCGCCGCAAATAAATGCGTCAATGGCGGCGAAATGGTGTTCCGGCCAAGTGTGGATACTGATATGAGACTCGGCAAGTAGTAAAACGCCGGTTACGCCGCCTGCGCCGCCGAAGGTGTGGAAGTGTTCGGTCAATATGGTGGCTTCTGCGGCCTGTGCAGCAGCCATCAAAGCGGTTTTCAGACGGCCTTCATCTTTTAAGATGGCTTCATCGCAGCTATATAAGTCCAATAGGCCATGATTACCGGGCATGTGGGTCATTTATGGCCTCCGGAATAACCGCTGCCGCCGTAATAGCCGCCGGAGTGCATACGCGAGCCGTCGGAGTCGGAAGAGCCGTAGCTGATGATCATGGAGATGACGATGATGATGGTGCTGAAAATGATGTAAGTGATTCTCGACATGTTAATCCTCGTCCTCGTCTTTTTTGCCCATGGTCCACAACAACCAGCATCCTATAAAGATGACGGTAAGTGCAGCAGAGCTGTCGCTGGCCAGAAGTGCAGGGAGATTAACAACAACCAAGATAGCAGTCATTATAATTCTTAATGATTTATCAATACCGTCTGCCGCCATGTTTGCAGTGTAATGCGGAGCTTGGCTGGTCAGATTAAACGCGTCTGCAATTTCCCGATAAGCAATTGGGGCACTTCTAGTCCATGCCATTTCGTGACTGTTTAGTTCGGAGCCAATCTTACGGCTTTGCCCGTCTCGGTAATCGCTGTAATAGTTCAAATCACCGCTTCGAACACGCCAATAAAACGCGCCGCTGGCAATCCTGACCCGTCCGCCATAGTCATAAAGTTTGCCATAGCCTTGCGGTTGGCGGTTGCGGTCGAGGCGCGGCCAATCGTTCAAGGTTTCGGAAATATTCCAACCTTCATCAGCTTCAACCAGCCATAAGAAACCCTGAGTTGGGTTGTAAAGCAGATACTCTGTCCACTGCCCTTCTGGTGCCAATGTATGTTTGGCACCTTTGAACAAGTTATCAAATGTTTCCTGCGCATCTGTTTCTAAATATCGGATTGCGCCGATAACATGAAACTCTTTATTTTTCAGACGGCCTGTCGAGCCGACAGGCAGAGTAAACATCGTATTTTGGGACAAACGCAGATTGTTGGCGGTAATAAGCTCCGCTTTATCCCTGCCGACTGCCAATTCGCTGCCGCAACTTTGACAGCTCAGATGGGAAGTCAGCCCGTTTACCCAATGAATGGATGAGCCGCAGTTAGGACAGTTTTCTGAAGTAATACTGCCTTTCAGACGGCCTGCGCTTTCTTTAATTTCATCTTCGTGGCGCGTGTTTTCCAGCTTCAAATCATCTAGGTTTACCATCCGCCCGAAGAAGGCTTCGGGTGTTTCGCTGCTGTAATCGAGCGTGATGAAAAGGTTTTCGCAACGCCAGTCGGAAACCCGATTTTCTGTATCTTCTTTCAAAACAAACGGCAACTCACCCTGCGCGGCCGCATGTTTCAAGCTGATGTTGCGGACATCGGAGGCAATATAGCGTTTATCTTGAAAAATCAGCTCGCTAAACCCGGCTCGCGTGTCTTCAAATTTCGGCGGATTATCGATTTCGACCGGCATGGTCATCACATACAAATCGCCCGCCTCAGAAAGCCAACCGGCCCTACCGTCGTCAAACAGCGCATACCATTCATTCCACGCACCATCGTCGTATTGCACCTGAAGCCGTCCGACCAAGGTAAAGCGTTGAGCGACAAATGTGCCGCTGGTTCCGATTTGCAGCGGACTAAAATCTTCCAGCAATGCGGAATCGCGGCCGGAGTCGACAACACCGTTATCTTGCCGCACCAGCATGCTGTTGCAATAACCGCACACCAGCGTCACGGAAGAAGCAGAATGCGCTTCGACAGGTGCGCCGCAGCTTGGGCAGTCGGTTTTGAAGAAAGGAGTTTGAGACATGGGTTTGCTTTTTCAGAATGGGTTGGGATGTTTCAGACGGCCTTAATGTTTATATCAACTGGTTTTATCAATGATTTCAGATTAGAAACAAACCAAATCGCCGAACAGACTCAATCAAATGATTCAAAAGGCCGTCTGAAACCTTTTCACAGAAGTAGCTCAACGCTTCTTTGAATGATATTTTTCAGACGGCCTTCAATTGATCAACCAATCAGCTGTTTCAACACTTCAGCCTTGGCTTTGTCAAAATCTTCTTGCGAAATCAAACCGCCATCCAGCAAAGACTTAAGTTTCACCAATTTAGCCTGCGGATCTTCGGCAGCCGGCTGAACATTTTGTTGAGCCTGTTGCGCATTCGGCTGCATCATGCCAGACATGGCACCCGCCATCGCCTGACCAATACCGGCACCCACGCCCAAACCTGCACCGATTCCGGCAAGTCCGCCTTCATTTTGTGCCGCAAGCGGGATGGATTCGGCGGTTTGATATTGGGTGTAGCGACCCAAATCGCCGATAACGCCCATCGAAATTTTCTTATCCAACGCAGCCTGGATAGAAGCAGGCAAGGAAATGCTTTCAACCGTAAAGTTTTCCAGCGCCAAACCCAGCTTGGCAAATTCCGCACCGAGCAATTCGCCGATTTTTTGCGACAACAAAACTTGGTTCGCCGCCATATCCAAAAATGGAATACCGGAGCTGCCAAACGCGGCCGCCAATTGGGTAACTGCAATATTACGCAGCTGGTTTTCCAAATCTACGCCGCTGTATTGCGCTGCCACGCCGCTGACTTCTTTGAAAAATTTTGCCGGATCGCTGATGCGGTAAGAATACATACCGAACGAACGCAGTTGCACCGCGCCAAACTCGGCATCTCGCACAGTAACAGGTTGGGACGTACCCCATTTTCGTGCAAGCTGTTGTTTAGTATTGAAAAA
This sequence comes from Neisseria subflava, assembly GCF_003044935.1. Lineage (NCBI taxonomy): Bacteria > Pseudomonadati > Pseudomonadota > Betaproteobacteria > Neisseriales > Neisseriaceae > Neisseria > Neisseria subflava. The sequence goes on from NZ_POXP01000001.1 coordinate 1,058,685, forward strand.
GTAAACATCCGATTTAAACGGAGATTCAAAGAGCTTGTCCCAGTTTTTCAAATTGGTCAGCACCGGCAGCGTTTGCGTATTAAGCGTGTAACGCCCCGGACCGAACACGTCGGCGGTCACGCCTTCATCGACAAACATCGCCATCTGCGCCTCACGCACAGTCAGGCTTGCACCGTTTTGGATCTCCTCATCGGCAATCGGAAAACGCCACATCAGCAGGCTGTCATCGGGATTAGGCCATTGAATGACGTCGATAAACTGTTTCTTGATAAAGTTGAACATCGCAGTTCCTTATTTTAAGAAGAAGGGATAACTTATGGGCAGCCAGGTCAATTTGCCTGGTCAGTTATATCGCTTATTTTAAATAGATAAAACGTTATACGATATTAACATTTAAAATGTCTTTAATGTATGTGAATAGAGTGGGCGGCTGTATATACTTTTATCGCAAACTAAATAATAACCATGGTAATATTAACTTATTGAAAATTCAAAATTAAACCTCTTACGACTCAGTTTTACACGTTTTCCAGGTTTTTTTATCCATACTGTCTCATAAAAAAGACAAATATTTGCGATAAATCATTAAAGAAATTAATAAAAGTAAATATATTACCCCATCAGCATTGTTAATATTCATTAAATATTATAAACTTTGCCATGCAATGGTACTAAATTATCACACTGATTTTTCCAAACTAAAAGGAATTTACATGAAAAATTCTGCTCATTTCTGTCTTGCTGTGTTGGCACTGTCTGCTGCAGTAGGCGCACAGGCTGCCCGCCCTGTTGAGTTTACCGTTGGCAGCGAATATTACAACGAAACCTATCGCGAATATGAACAAGATGGTAGCCGAATAATGCAACAAAAAGGCAACCTGTGGTCTATTAATGCGGGGGTTAAATACCGTTTCAACGATCGCCATGCGGCAAAATTGGAAGGCCGTTATTCCCGTGGTAAATCAGATTACACAGGAAGTTTCCAAAATGGATTTGGTGAATCCACAGGTTATGGTTCTGCAACACTCAAAGACGCCCCACGTCGTGCATACGATATCCGTGCCTTATATGAATATACACATCCGATTAACGATCGCTTTAGCCTGACTGCCGGTGCAGGCTTGGGACACCGTGTTCTGAGAGATTTGAGCCGACGTGTCGATCCTGATGATTATGACCGCAAAAACCGAACTACATATGCGCAAATCAATGCCGGTGTGAATGTTGCCCTTCCTGCAAACTTTGAGATTTCTCCTCGTATTGCCTACAATCGTGCCGTTAAGGGCCGCCAGTATTCTTACGAGCCAGATCGAGAAGAAACCAGAATGAAACAAGGTGGCGGACAAGGTATTGAGGTTGAAGTACCTGTATCTAAAAAATTCGCTAACGGTTCTAAAATCACCCTAACCCCGTTCTATCGCGGCTGGAAAGTCAAAGATTCAAACTTCACCGTTACAGAAGACTATGGCTTCGTTCAATTGGGCGCGATCGAACCTAAAAACCGCACCCGAGAAACAGGTGTAAGATTGCAATACTCGTTCTAATTTAGCAAACTTAAGTAGTTAAAACATTTCAGACGGCCTTGTATATAACAGGCCGTCTGAATTTTTTGATGCTTTCAGAATTTCACTATAACGCCAATACCATCAGACATAAGACCTTATCAGTCAAAAAAATCTACCGATAATTTTTCTAGGTAGGAGTCAGGAACAGCACATCTTTTGCTATCCAACCGACCATCAAAATCAAGTCAAGCAAGCCGCATTCAAAATGCCGATCGAGATGGACACTGCACCAAACAACGCGCCGACGGCAACATTGTTACCGATGAGTTCTGCGGTAGCGCCTTTAATCATCATTGTCGCAGCGAAATAGACAAAAATCTGAATTACGGCTGCGGCAAGGGCCCACAGGATAAAATCGATGAAGCTGACGCTGTGTGCAATGCTTGAGGCAAGCGTCAGACAAAAACCGACCAACGCGCCGCCAAATGACAAGGCGCAGGCAAGGTTGCCGTTTTTAATCAGGCGCAATTCTTCAACGGGTGTAATCCGCAGATATACGGCAGCAAAAACAACGGTCATGGCGATACCTGCCAACATGTATTGCAGGTAGAGCAGATATTGGGACAGAGAAATACTCACGATAAGATTCCTTGGTTTGCAATAAAGTGATTATGCCATATTTTTGAAGATAAACCCTTCGAAAAATATGGCATTTTTAGAAGCGCTTCAGGCCGTCTGAAACGGTCTGATTTTTAATTCATGTTTTATTGTGATAATCGTTGACGATTTTTGTATGTTTATGTAACTATTGCGCACCGTTATTTATTAGAGCAAAGAGGAGAATATGAGCATACTCGCCGCTATCCGCCCTAAAGAGCCTTTGCGCCATTTGCGCTGGTTTGACATGCTGATTGTGACCGCTATCCTGTTCGGTCAATTTGCCTACCGTTCTACCCAACTTTATATCGCCAGCCTGATGCCGCAAGTGGAAACAGCCGCGGTTGCCGAAGAGGCGCGCGATACTGCGGTAACCGGCGTGGCTTATTCTGAAAACATGAGCCTGCAGTTGACGCTGCTTGCTATTGCTCTGATTTACCTCGTTATCCGCCGTTTCGACTTCAAACAATTGCCGATTCGTTTTAACTTAGGCGTGTTGTTTTGGACGCCTGTGATTTTTATCCTGATGGGTCTGACCGCCGATGCGGTAACTTCGTTAAGCGGCGGCTACAATTATTTCACTACTGAAATTTTCCAATACATCAAACCATTATCCATCTTCGACAAATTCGCCGCACTTGCGCCGATGGCCATCCTCTACGGCCTTTTAAACGGCTTTTATGAGGAATTCTGTTTCCTCGGTCTTTTGACCTGCGTGGAAGACAAATACAAATGGCAGGCATTGGCCTATTCGACCTTGGTGCGCATCTCCTTCCATACTTATCAAGGTATGCTTTGGGCGACCGTTATCGGCGTTGTTTTCGGCTTGATGTACTACTTCTTCTACAAATACAAAGTTAAAAACCTGCTGCCGTTTTTCCTGATTCACGCCTTGGCAGATATGTTCGGCTCCGGCTTCATCTATTTGATTTGCGCTTAATAGCAACGGTTGGATGAATAAACAAGGCCGTCTGAAACATCATTTTTCAGACGGCCTTTTATCCTCTATCGGTTTACTTAATCAAAGTAATTGCTACATCGGCATCTTCGGTTGCAACTGCCTCAATCACTGCATCGCCGCCAAAACGCAACACCGATCCTGCGCCGACCGTATGTTTTTCAGTCTGATTCAACGTCACGTCAAAGCTTCCTTTTCCAACGGCAAAAATCAGCGTTTTAAAACCCGGATGATCGTGCGGCTTAATTTGCTCCCCTTTCTTCATGTCTTTCTTAACAACCATGTAATTTTCGCCGCTGAAAATCTTACCGTTTTCGGAAGAAACCTCCCCCAAAGGCGCGGCAGAAACGGCAACGGAAAACAAAGCAGACAGTAATACAGCAGAAATATTGGATACTTTCATGACAAGCCTTTCTTAAACAGAGCTTCCATTCTATAAAAACCCACTTCATTGTTCAATAATAATTCTCATTTTCCAATAAAAAAGCCGTCTGAAACCCAACGATATTGTTCAGACGGCCTGATTGACCTGTATAATATTTTCTTATTAATAAAATCGCTTTACATACCCATCAAATGGAAACCATCAGAAAAGATCCGCTCGGCTCGGCATGGGTGGTTATTGCCGCGCTCAGCTTTACCGTCATGAACCTCTCCGTCAAAGCCGCCTCTACACATTTCGGCTTTTCCAGCGGCGAGCTGGTCTTTTGGCGCATGCTGGTCTCCACCCTGTTCTTAGGCATCATGGCCAAAGCGCAAGGCAACACATTTTCCACGCCGCATTGGAAAACCCATCTCAACCGCAGCGTCATCGGCACGCTTGCCATGATGTGCACGCTTTATTCCGTCATACATCTGCCGCTGGCAACAGGCGTCACACTCAACTACACCTCCTCCATCTGGCTGGCCATTTTTTCATTTTTCATTTTAAAAGAACGAATTACGCTTTATACCCAAGCCATTTTGGTTATGGGCTTTGTCGGCGTTATCCTGCTGCTCAACCCATCTTTTCAAGGCGGACAGGAATTTGCCGCACTGGTCAGTTTGGCAGGCGGCGCCATGTCAGGCTGGGCGTATTTGCAAGTGCGCGAACTCTCGCTTTTGGGCGAACCGGGCTGGCGCGTGGTGTTTTATCTGTCGCTTACCGGCCTGATTATGTCCGCCATTTGGAGCTGCTTTACCGGCTGGCATCCGCTGACCGCGTCTTCCCTGCCCTATCTGGCCGGCATCGGCATCTCCGCCATGATTGCCCAACTGGCCATGACCCGCGCCTATAAGGTCGGCAAGAAATTTACCGTTGCCTCGCTTTCCTACCTGACCGTCGTTTTCTCCGCCCTATCCGGCGTATTGCTTTTCGGCGATAAAATCACTTGGCAGGAAGCCGCCGGCATGGTTATCATTGTTGCAGGCGGCGTGTTCAGCAGCTTTACTCCGGCCTCAATCAAAAAATTTCTGATGAAGCAATAATTTAACAAGGAGAACACCATGATTTCCATCCGCGAACAATCTTACGGCTTAAACGTAGCGCTGTACAACGAGTTCACTTTGGACGATTTCCGCCAATTGGAAGAAGCCTTGTTGGCCGCAAAACAAAAAGTCCATCTGCCCGACATCCTGTTGGACTTGTCCATGCTGAAAGACTTCACCATCGATATGGCGGTCGAACAAATCAAATTCCTCAACCAACATGAAACCGACTTTGGCCGCGTTGCCGTCATTACCGACGATATTTGGATCAAACTCGGCGCGCGCCTGTCCAGCCTCTTGACCAACCAACATCCCAAATATTTCAGCGATGCCACCGAAGCACAGGCTTGGTTGTTGGCAAGCAATTTGAAATAAAAACAAGGCCGTCTGAACGCATTACCTGAGCAAATTCAAAACCGCTTAGGCTCAAAATCAACGGTATCACAATATTTTTCAAAGCATCAAAAAGGCCGTCTGAAACCTTGCAACCTGCAAAGTTTCAGACGGCCTTTCATCGTTTTTATTCAAAAACTTACATCACATCCAACACATCAATGCCCAACAACTCCAAGCCTTGTTTCAGCGTGTCGCCGGTGAGCTTCGCCAGTTGCAGACGGCTGTTGCGGGTTGCGCCTTCTGATTTCAAAATCGGGCAGGCTTCGTAGAAACGGCTGAACAAGGTAGCGATTTGATAGAGGTAGGCAGCTAGGTAGTGCGGATACGCAGTATCTGCCACGCTTTGCAGCACGTCTTCAAATTTCAGCAGCTCGGCGGCCAGTTGCTTTTCCAAAGGTTCGATCAAAACGGTTGGCGCAGTTGCGTCCCATTCACCGGCTTTGCGGAACACGCTTTGTACGCGTGTGTAGGCGTATTGCAGGTAGGGGGCGGTATTGCCTTCAAACGAAAGCATGGCGTCCCAGTCGAACACATAATCGCTGGTGCGGTTTTTGCTCAAATCGGCGTATTTGACTGCGCCGATGCCGACGGTTTTGCCGATTTTACCTGCTTCGTCTGTGCCCAATTCAGGATTTTTCTCTTTTACCAAAGCAGTGGCGCGCTCGACTGCTTCGGTCAGCAGGTCAACCAGTTTTACGGTGTCGCCGCTGCGCGTTTTGAACGGTTTGCCGTCTTTGCCCATCATCGTGCCGAAGCCGATAAACTCGGCTTTTACATCTTCCGGCAGATAGCCTGCTTTGCGGGAAGTGGTAAAGAGTTGTTCGAAGTGCAGGGCTTGGCGGTGGTCGACGACGTACAGCAAGCGGTCTGCATGAAGCGTGCTGACACGGTAGCGCAAACACGCCAAGTCGGTGGACGCATAAAGGAAGCCGCCGCCTTGTTTTTGCACGATAATTGCGGCAGGTTCGCCCTCTTTGTTTTTAAACTCGTCCAAGAACACGACTTTCGCGCCGTCGTCTTCGACTGCTAAACCTTTTTGAACCAAATCATCGACTACGGGCTGCAAATCGTCGTTATATTTCGATTCGCCCGCCACATCTTCAGGGCGCAGTTTCAAGCCCAGCGTGTCGTAAACGGCTTGGGCATGTGAGAGCGAAATATCGACAAACTGTTTCCACAACGCCAACACGGTTTCATCACCGCCTTGCAGTTTCACAACATATTCGCGTGCGGTGTCGGCGAAGGCAGGATCTTCGTCAAAGCGTACTTTGGCAGCACGGTAAAACTGTTCCAAATCCGCCAGCTCGAACGCGGCATTATCTTTTTGCTGCTCAACCAAATAAGCGACCAACATGCCAAACTGCGTACCCCAGTCGCCGACGTGGTTTTGACGGATAACGGTGTTGCCCATAAACTCCAACACGCGCGAAATGCTGTCGCCGATGATGCTGGAGCGCAGGTGGCCGACGTGCATTTCTTTGGCCAAATTAGGCGAGGAATAGTCGATAACGACGGTTTTCGGTTGGTCGGTTTTCGCTACGCCGAAACGCGCGTTGTTCAAGGCCGTCTGAATGTTTTGAGCGAGAAATTCAGGACGCAGGCGCAGGTTGATAAAGCCCGGGCCAGCGACTTCCGCGCTTTCAATCACAGCGTTGTCGGCCAATGCTTCGGCCACTTTTTGCGCCAACTCGCGCGGATTTTGTTTGGCTTTTTTCGCCGCACCCATCACGCCGTTGATTTGGAAATCGCCGAAGTCGGGATTTTTCGCCGCCTGCAATACAACGGGGCTGTCGGACAAACCGGCAGCGGCAAAGGCTGCTTGGGCTTCACGTTCGACGGTTTGGTATAAATTCATGTTTTCGGTCTCTATCAATTCAAATCAGGCGGTATTTTAAAAGAATTTCGGGCTTTAAAACAGGGCAAGCTGCAATACTTTTCCAGCGGCTTGTTATATGATTGCATTCTGATTCAACGATTTTGCTGTAAAGGCCGTCTGAAAGGAAAAGCCATGAACCCCAAAAATACGCTTTGTCTGATTGTCGATATTCAAGAACGCCTGCTGCCCGCCCTTTCCGGCGCGGATGAAATGTTGGAACGCTGCCGCCTGCTGATTCAAGGTTTGACGGCTTTGAATGTACCCTTTGCCGTAACCGAACAATATCCGAAAGGTTTAGGCAACACCGTATCCGCTGTATCGCTGCTGTTGCCCGAAGGCACGCCTGTTGTCGAAAAAACCCAATTCTCGGCGTTTTTACCTGAAATTCAGGAAATATTACGCAAAAACGACATCAAAAACATTATTTTGGTGGGCGCAGAAGCGCATATCTGTATGCTTCAGACGGCCTTGGATTTGAAGGCGCAAGGTTACGCCGTATCCCTGCCTTTTGAATGCACCGCCTCGCGTACAACGGCCAACCGCGACAATGGTTTGGCGCAAATGAGCCGTCAAGGCATTATCGTTTCCAATGTCGAAAGTATTTTGTTCCAACTGCTCGGCGATGCCAAACATCCGGCCTTTAAGACTATCTCCAAACTGATTCAATAACAGGCCGTCTGAAATGCAATACACCATCCGCCCTGCCCTGCGCCAAGACTTGCCCGCCATCGTCGATATTTACAACAGCACCGTGGCCACGCACCAATCTACGGCCGATTTGTCGCCGACCACGGTTGCCGAACGCGAAATATGGTTTGCCGCGCACACGGACAAACGCCCGATCTACGCCCTTTACGATGCCGACGGCACCATATTGGCCTGGGGCAGTTTCAGCGACTACCATCCGCGCTACGCCTATCACATTAGCGCGGAAGTCAGCATTTATGTCCGCCACGATATGCGCGGCGCAGGCGTGGGCAAAATCCTGTTGCGGCACATGCTCGAACGCGCACCTTCCTTAGGCATCCACAACGTCATCGCGCTTGTGTTTGGCCACAACTATCCGAGCCTGAACCTGTTTCACCGTTTCGGTTTTGAAGAATGGGGGCGGCTGCCGCAAGTCTGCGATTTGGAAACCATGTTGGCAGACGTGGTGATTTTGGGCAAAAGGATTGTGGATTGATTACGACAAAGGCCGTCTGAAAACTGAATTCAGACGGCCTTTTGACGGCAAAACCTTTATTCCGGTTTCTTCGCCAGCATAGTGACGAATTTAAACTGAATCGGATTGCCAAATTCGTCTTTCGCGTGCATCGAACCCAACTCTTCCTTGTATTCTACCAATTCCCAATCCTTATAGTATTCGCGCAACTCGCCCTCGCCGAACTTGAACGGGAACGGCATCGGGCAAGGGAAATCTTCCGTATCCATCGCAGACACGATCAGGTTGTAACCGCCGGGGTTGGTGTGTTCCTTCATATTGGCAATCACGTCAGGAACGTAACGCGGCATCAGGAACATAAACACCACGGTCGCCACCATATAATCGAAGTTTTCCTGAATATTGGCGGCGTTGAGGTCGTATTCAAACGCGCGGACATTCAATTCTTCAATACGCGCCAGCTCTTCCACGTTTTGAACCGCGTTCGGATTATTATCGACAGCGGTAACGTCAAAACCTTTCAAACCCAAATACAGCGCATTGCGGCCCTGACCACAGCCCATATCCAAAACCTTGCCGACGGGCACGATGCCTTCGGCGGCACGGACAGCCGAATGTGTCGCGCTCATGCCGTATTTCTTATTGAAATAGTCCGCCGCCTCGCAGTAAAACGACAGTTGGATTTCCGTATCTTGCGTTTGCGGCGCGATAAAGTGCCATGCTTGCGGATGGATAATCCAATCGCCGCTTTCAGGCGTCAGCTCGTGCGTGGCCGTAACATTGCCCGCCTCGTCCACTTCATTGAAGTTCAGACGGCCTTGGAGGACATTGAGGCAGCCCCAAGTACCGGCAGCAGTATTGTGTTTGGACAACAAAGCTTCGGGAATCTCGTCCGCCGTCCACACCGGCATCTGTTTGTAACAAAACAATTCTTGCTGTTCGCTCATCATGTTTCCTTTCTATTTTGACGGTTTCAACACGGCTTCTGCCAAGGCTTTCTGAATGGCAATAAAGTGCAGGCAATTTTGAGATATTTTAAAACTCTTTGATAATTGACCGTCCTTCCAATCTAGAACTCTAAGTGCTGTATTAAGCCTTCTTCAGGTTCTTGGCTTCGGAAAATCAGCCATAACCTTAACACATCAACCATAATTCCACGAGGCAAAGTGAGATAAAGTGATTCCTCTTCTTGAGCAAAGAGAAAATAAAAATTCACTTGATCGTTCATCACCTCAACACCCCAAGAATTGGAAGAAATATCCGCTTCTTGAATCGTCTCATCTGTTAAGATTGACAATGAATGATCCAAAAAAGAGAAATAATTTGGACCACCCATTGGATCATTCAAATAGCCGGTTAATGGATTTAATTGGTGATTTTCTTCCAAATAGCAAGCCGGAATAATTTGCCCTTTATGTTGAATATACGTAAAAATAAGTTTCATCTTTACTCCTGCTCAGCACTTGGGAAAGCCGTGACGACAGGATAGGTATAACCTTCTACACGTACGTCTGAATTTGAAATGCCAACCCACATACCTTCAGCTTTACGAATAGAATCTAAATCATCTACTTGATTCATATAAGCAGAATTAATTTCCACTTTGATACGATCTGCCGTCCACGTTTGAGGAAACATCAAGGTCTCCCCATTATTGTTAGTTTTAGTCATATATTGATTAGTTTCACTATCAAAAGCGGAAATTTGTGCAAGATATACGCCATTTGGATAAGTATATAATATCCGATCAACACGTATATTGCCTAAGGCGGCATGTCCACCGATCATGACTGTCATTTATAAGCATCCTCTGAGTCGATAACTTCTTGGTAGTTTGAGTCCTTAATCGATTTATTTAAAAAATCAATCCATCGTCTAATAATAAAGATAAATTCTATTTTAGGTAGTTTAATTTGATATTGCTTATTATCTGAATCATATAAAAAGAATATATAAACATCATCTCCTACTACATCCACTCCCCAAGAATTAGAAGATATATCCTCTTCTCTATTACTTATCAAAATATTCAGAATATCCTTAAGAAATTCTTTATATTCAATTTTATCTCCTAAGTCATCATTCAAATAAGATATTAACGGTGTATAATCCCCCTTAAACTCTGAGTCACATGTTGGAATAAATTCTTTTTTTACCTCATTAAAATAATACTCAAATATAATTCTCATATTTTTCTACTTAAAATCAATTGGCGCTGTTACCTTATAAACATTTTTATTTTCTTGCTCGTTGATGTAATGATCTTTTTGGCGATTAGAAATCCTTTCATTCAATCCTTTATTTCGATTTCCTCCTATATTTAGCTATATCTTCTGATTAATTAACCGCATTTTTAGTCTTGGATTTCAACATCCCTCTAGCCTTAACTAACGCCAATCCCGCGCCACTTAACGAGTGATAAAGTGCAGGGTATTTTACACGTGCAAACCGTATTTGCCGATATTTCAGACGGCCTTATGTTATGATACCGCCTTATTCGACAAAGACATGCCCATGGATAAACCCGTTTACCTCTACACAGACGGCGCATGCAAAGGCAACCCCGGCGCAGGCGGCTGGGGTGTATTTATGCGCTACGGCACGCACGAAAAAGAACTGTTCGGCGGCGAAGCCGAAACCACCAACAACCGCATGGAGCTGACCGCCGTCATCGAAGGACTGAAATCTCTAAAACGCCGCTGCCAAGTCGTCATCTGCACCGACTCGCAATACGTCAAAAACGGCATGGAAAGCTGGATACACGGTTGGAAAAAAAACGGCTGGAAAACCGCCGCCAAAAAACCGGTTAAAAACGACGATTTATGGAAAGAGCTGGATAGTCTGGTTCAACAGCACGATGTCCGCTGGACGTGGGTCAAAGGCCACGCCGGACACCCTGAAAACGAAAAAGCCGACGAGCTCGCCAACCTCGGTGCAGCAAAATTTGCATAACACTTCGTCCATGACTGCACTCAAACATCTCAAACCATTCTTTTGGATTGCTATCATTGCATTGATTTGTGTGACACCAAAAGCACTTATGTTCGCCTATTCGCCCTTTCATGATGTCAATGATTATTTTAACTTTGGATTGTGCGATCACATTGAGAGTGCCGAAGAATGTGACGACTTAATCACGCCTTCCTATTTATTTTGGTGGTTTATACCCAAACCGTGGCTTTTCGCATTCATCACGCTGACTGCTATTTACCTCGTTCTAAAAATTCTGATTGAAATCATCCGATTCCTATTCAGACTGAGAAAGAAAAACCCATGACCTGCCCCATCTGCACTGCCGACAACGAAGACATTTTGCTGCAAACGCCCAACCTGCGCGTTATCGCCGTCCACAACGAAGTCGGCGCACCGGCATTCTGCCGCGTGATTTGGAATGACCATGTTTCCGAGATGACCGACCTTTCCCCTGCCGAACGCAACGAAATCATGGAAATGGTGTATCAAGTTGAAGCCGCAATGCGCCAAGTCTTCCGCCCGGCCAAAATCAATTTGGCCAGCCTCGGCAATGTTGTGCCCCATCTGCATTGGCACGTCATCGCCCGCTTTGAAAACGACGCCAACTTCCCCGCGCCGATTTGGGCCGCGCCCGTACGCGAACACGGTATGGCCTTGCCTGAAAACTGGCCGGAACAAATCAAAAACTTAATCGCTTAAACTTTCAGACGGCCTGTAAGGTCCGACACGCCAAGTTCAGGCCGTCTGAACATATAACGAAAGGAAAACCTCAATGAACTCCACCACGCGCCGCCATTTCCTGCGTACCTGCTCTGCCGCGGCAGGCGCAGGGTTGTTGCAAGCCTGCGGCACAGGCACGACCACCACGCCGCAAACAAAAACCACTTCTACCACCGCGAAAGCCAAAACCGTGCAACCTAAGCAACCCCATCCGCCACGTTCCGGCGACAACCTCCTGCGCGTTGTTGCGCCGTCAGGCTTCGCCGAAGACCCCAACCGCGTAACCACCGGCCTGACCCGCCTCTACAACGCAGGCTTTACCGTGACCAACCAACAGGCAGGCAGCCGCCGTTACCAACGCTTTGCCGGCAGCGACGCCCAACGCGCCGCCGACTTCCAAGAAGTTGCCAGCGGCCGCGTCGAAACGCCTAAAGTCTTGATGGGCCTGCGCGGCGGCTACGGCGCGGCACGCATCCTGCCGCAAATCGACTTTGCCTCACTCGGCGCCAGAATGCGCGAACGCGGCACATTGTTCTTCGGTTTCAGCGACGTGTGCGCCGTCCAACTCGCCCTGTTGGCCAAAGGCAATATGATGAGCTTTGCAGGCCCAATGGTGTACAGCGAATTCGGCAAAGCAGACCCCAGCGTCTTTACCATGGATTCTTTCATCCGCGGCACAACCAACAACGTCAACATCGTTGATGTTCCGACCATCCAACGCGCCGATGTCAACGTAGAAGGCACATTGTGGGGCGGCAACCTCAGCGTTCTCGCCTCCCTCGCCGGCACGCCCTACATGCCCGACATTCAAGGCGGCATCCTCTTTATCGAAGACGTCAGCGAGCAACCCTACCGCATCGAGCGCATGCTCAATACGCTTTATCTGTCAGGTGTTTTGCAAAAACAACGCGCCATCATCTTCGGCGATTTCCGCATGGGTACCATCCGCGACGTGTACGACTCCAGCTACGATTTCTCCGCCGTCGTCAACCACATTTCGCGCACCGCCAAAATTCCTGTGTTGACCGGTTTCCCATTCGGCCACATCACCAACAAAACCACTTTCCCGTTGGGCGCGTATGCCAAAATCCGCAGTACCGGCAACGGCGGTTATTCCGTTACCTTCAGCGGCTACCCTACGCTGAACCCTTCCGCGCTGACACTCGACAGCCTGCTGCCGCCTCCTGTTCCGACTTACGACAGCACCATCTACCGCGACAGCATCACTGAAGAAGTCACCGAATAAGGCTTGTTCAAATCAAAAGGCCGTCTGAAACCCAGTTTCAGACGGCCTTTTTATCTTCATCTTAACCGTAACGCCGTTGAAAATCTTTCATAAAGTCGGCCAACGCGTTCACACCTTCAAGCGGCATCGCATTGTAAATGCTGGCACGCATACCGCCGACGGTTTTATAGCCCTTAAGCAGGCACAAGCCCTGCAACTCTGCTTCCAACACAAAGCGGCGGTCCAAGTCTTCGCTTGCGGTTTTGAAGACCACGTTCATTTTGGAGCGCGCATCAGGATGAATATCGTTGATGTAAAAACCGCCGCTGCCATCTATCGTCTCATACAAGGTGTGCGCCTTTATTCGATTGACCGCTTCAATTTTTTTCACACCGCCCTGCGTTTGCAGCCAGCGGAACACCAAACCCGACATATAAATCGCATAGGTAGACGGCGTGTTGTACATACCGTCGCGGTTGATGTGGGAGCGGTAGTTGAACACATCGGGAATATCGTTCGGACAACGCTCCAGCAAATCCTCGCGGATAATGACCACTGTCGCACCGGCAGGGCCGATATTTTTTTGCGCGCCGGCATAAATCAAGCCGTAATCGGACACATTAAACTCACGAGACAAAATCTCGCTCGACATATCACACACCAGCGGTGGCAGGCCATCTGAAAGTTTGGGGACGTTTTGATACTGCAAGCCGTTTACGGTCTCATTAATCGCAAAATGAACAAACGCGGAATTTGGGTTGACATCCCAATCCTCCACCGCAGGCAGGTTTTTATAGGCATATTGCTCGCCACCATGCGCGGCCAAACGGATTTCGGCATTACTCAAACGGCTCATCTGTTCATAGGCAATACGGCTCCAGTTGCCCGTTACCACCGCGTCGGCAGTCGCAAAACCGTGCGCCAAATTCATGGCCGCCATATTAAATTGCGTGGTCGCGCCACCCTGTAAAAACAGGATTTTATAGTTGGACGGAATATTCAAAAGCTGGCGCAAGTCTTGTTCGGCATGATGCAGAATACTCAAAAACATATCCGAACGGTGGCTCATCGCCATCACAGGGAAACCCGTACCGTTGTAGTCGAGCATTTCCTGTTGTGCGGTACGCAATACCGCTTCCGGCAATACGGCAGGACCTGCGGAAAAATTGTAAATCGGGTGTGCGGACATGGCGGCCTTCTTTCTTATTCGGTGGGTATGAAGAAATTGTAGAACCGCCTTGCACATTGTGCAAGCACGAAAAATCCGGAAATACAAGGCCGTCTGAAAACAAAGCAATACCAATTATTTGTTTTCCAAAATAATTTTAGAAACACCATATCAAAACTTGTCAACAATTTCCTTTTCAGGCGGCCTCAACCCTCCCCTTTACATTTAAGCAATCACTTCAAAAAATCCACGCCAAATCAACACTTTTCTTTTATCTTGAAAACAGTTATAATAGGGCAATTTTTCAAATCACACGAAAAATGGCCGCGCGGCCATTTTTTTGTTTATGTACTTCTGGAGAAGCATGGATATTCAAAGCATTCTTGATAAAACCCTGCCCGGCTTGGGCTACGAGCTGGTCGATTTCGAACTGACCGCACAAGGCGATTTGCGCGTTTTCATCGATAAAGAAGGCGGCATCACCGTCGAAGACTGCGCCACCGTCAGCAACCATCTGAGCCGCGTGTTTATGGTTGAAGACATCGACTACAAACGTTTGGAAATCTCCAGCCCGGGCCTTGACCGCCCGCTGAAAAAAGCCGCCGATTTCATGCGCTTTGCCGGCCAGAACGCCAAAATCAAAACACGCCTGCCGATTGATGGTCAGAAAAACTTCATCGGCCGCATCGAATCTTGCGAAAACGACATCGTTACCGTCTCTTTCGACGGCAAAACTGCCCAAATCGAATTGAGCAACATCGACAAAGCCCGTTTGCGCCCCGAATTTAAATTTTAAAAACCGATTACTTGGAGATTCTAAAAAATGAGTCGCGAAATGTTACAGCTGGCCGAAGCGCTGGCAAGTGAAAAAAACGTTGAAACGGAAGTCGTATTCAAAGCCCTTGAATTCGCCCTCTCTACTGCTGCCAAGAAAAAAGCCGACCGCGAGCACATGGACGTACGCGTCGAAATCGACCGCGATACCGGCGAATACCAAACCTTCCGCCGCTGGCTGATTGTTGCCGATGAAGACTACACCTACCCTGACGTAGAAAAAACCATCGAAGAAATCCAAGAAGAAATTCCCGGCACAACCATCCAAATCGGCGAATACTACGAAGAGCAGCTGCCAAACGAAGGCTTCGGCCGCCAAGCAGCTCAAACTGCCAAACAAATCATTCTGCAACGCATCCGCGATGCAGAGCGCGAGCAAAACCTGAACGAATTCCTCGCTTCTAAAGAAGACATCGTTTCCGGTACGGTAAAACGCGTCGAGCGCCACGGCATCATCGTTGAAGTCGTCACGGGCAAACTTGACGCCCTGATTCCGCGCGAAGAAATGATTCCGCGCGAAAACTTCCGCAGCGGCGACCGCATCCGCGCCCTCTTCCTGCGTGTGGACGAAATCGGCAATACCGGCCGCAAACAAGTCATTTTGAGCCGTACCAGCGGCGACTTCTTGGCCAAACTCTACGCCAACGAAGTGCCTGAAATTGCAGACGGCCTGTTGGAAATCCGCGAAGTAGCACGCGATCCCGGCCAACGCGCCAAAGTTGCCGTTAAAGCCAACGACCAACGCATCGACCCGCAAGGTACTTGTATCGGCGTGCGCGGTTCCCGTGTTAACGCTGTGAGTAACGAATTGTCCGGCGAACGCATCGACATCGTATTGTGGTCTCCTGAGCCTGCCCAATTCGTGATGAATGCGCTGTCTCCTGCCGAAGTGAGCCGCATCGTGATTGATGAAGACAAACACGCCGTTGACGTGATCGTTGATGAAAACCAACTGGCGCTGGCCATCGGCCGCGGCGGTCAAAACGTCCGCCTGGCTTCCATCCTGACCGGCTGGCAGCTGAACATCATGACCGTTGAAGAAGCAGACGAACGCAATGCCGCTGAAGACGCCGTTATCCGCAACCTCTTCACCACCCACTTGAACATCGACGACGAAACCGCCGATATTTTGGTGGAAGAAGGCTTTGCCACATTGGAAGAAGTTGCTTACGTTCCAGCGGCAGAATTGCTCTCGATTGACGGCTTTGACGAAGAAATCGTTGAAACCCTGCGTAACCGCGCACGCGACGCGATCCTGACCATTACCATCGCCGCAGAAGAAAAACTGGGTGAAGTGTCTGAAGACATGCGCAATTTGGACGGCGTAGATTCCGATATGTTGCGCAAACTGGCCGAAGCCGGAGTTACCCAACGCGATGATCTGGCCGAATTGTCTGTTGACGAATTGGTCGAAATTACCGGTGTTGACGAAGAAGAAGCCAAAAAAGTGATTTTGGCTGCACGCGAACACTGGTTTACTGAAGAAAACAACTAAGGGGGTACTGAATGAGTAATACAACCGTAGCGCAATTTGCCGCCGAACTAAACCGCCCCGTCGATGATTTGCTTAAACAATTGAAAGAAGCCGGGGTCAATAAAAACAGCGGTAATGACAGCATAACCACTGACGACAAACAACTGTTGACTGCTTACCTGCAAAAGAAAAACGGCAGCAACAGCGGCACCATCAGCATCCGCCGCAAAAAAACCGAAGTCAGCACCGTTGACGGCGTAAAAGTGGAAACACGCCGCCGCAGCCGTGCCGTTACCATTCCTTCTTCCGAAGAATTGGCAGCGGAAGCCAAAGCCAAAGTAGCAGCGGAAAACCAAAAAGCCGAAGCAGAAAAAGCAGCCGCTCAAGCTGCCGAAGAAAAAGCCAAAGCTGAAGCAGAAGCTGCCGCAAAGGCCGAAGCCCGTGCCAAAGCAGAGGCCGAAGCAGCCAGACTGAAAGCAGCCAAAGCCGCACCAAAAGCGGAAGGCAAACCTGCCGAAGCCAAAAAAGAAGAAGCCAAACCGGTTGAAGCCGTAGAAGCCAAGGCCGAAGCAAAAGTTGAAGCTAAAGCAGACAACAAGCCGTCTGAAAAATCCGTTGAAGCTGAAAAACCAGCCGAAGCCAAAAAACCTGCCAAAGCCAAACAAGACAAAGGCGGCAAAGGCAAAGAAGCGAAAAAAGCAGCCAAACCTGCCGCTCCTGCCGTACCGCAACCTGTCGTCAGCGTGGAAGAACAGGCTCAACGCGATGAAGAGGCCCGTCGTGCCGCCGCCCTGCGTGCGCACCAAGAAGCCTTGTTGAAAGAAAAACAAGAGCGTCAAGCACGCCGCGAAGCCATGAAACAACAGGCCGATCAAGACTCAAAACCTACTAAAGAAGCCAAATCAGGCGAACGCAACAAACCTGCCGAGAAAGCAAAAGCGGCATCCGGCGAAGGCAAATCCGAACACAACGCGCGCGGTAAAAAAGAAGACCGTCGTGACCGTGACGAAGAAAACCAAGGCCGTAACGCCAAAGGCAAAGGCGGCAAAGGTGGCCGTGACCGCAACAATGCACGCAATGGCGAGGACGAACGCGTACGCGGCGGCAAAAAAGGCAAAAAACTCAAACTTGAGCCAAACCAACACGCCTTCCAAGCGCCGACCGAACCTGTCGTACACGAAGTTTTGGTACCTGAAACCATTACCGTTGCCGACTTGGCACACAAAATGGCCGTTAAAGGCGTCGAAGTGGTGAAAGCCCTGATGAAAATGGGCATGATGGTAACCATCAACCAATCTATCGACCAAGACACTGCCCTGATTGTGGTGGAAGAACTCGGCCATATCGGCAAACCTGCCGCAGCCGACGACCCTGAAGCATTCTTGGATGAAGGCGTTGAAGCAGTAGAAGCCGAAGCATTGCCGCGTCCACCGGTTGTTACCGTGATGGGTCACGTTGACCACGGTAAAACTTCCCTGCTGGACTACATCCGCCGCGCCAAAGTGGTACAAGGCGAAGCGGGCGGCATTACCCAACACATCGGTGCATACCACGTTGAAACCCCTCGCGGCGTGATTACCTTCTTGGATACTCCGGGTCACGAAGCGTTTACCGCCATGCGTGCGCGCGGTGCGAAAGCAACCGATATCGTGATTCTTGTTGTAGCAGCCGACGACGGCGTGATGCCGCAAACCATCGAGGCGATTGCCCACGCCAAAGCCGCGGGCGTACCGATGGTGGTTGCCGTTAACAAAATCGATAAAGAAGCCGCCAACCCAGAGCGTATCCGCCAAGAGCTGACTGCACACGAAGTCGTGCCTGACGAATGGGGCGGCGATGTACAGTTTATCGACGTTTCCGCTAAAAAAGGCCTGAACATCGATGCATTGCTCGAGGCAGTCTTGCTCGAAGCCGAAGTTTTGGAACTGACTGCCCCAGTCGATGCACCTGCAAAAGGCATCATCGTTGAGGCACGTTTGGACAAAGGCCGCGGCGCAGTTGCCACATTACTGGTTCAAAGCGGTACGCTGAAAAAAGGCGATATGCTGCTGGCCGGTACTGCATTCGGTAAAATCCGTGCGATGGTTGACGAAAACGGCAAAGCCATCAATGAAGCCGGCCCTTCTATCCCTGTCGAAATCCTCGGCTTGTCCGACGTACCGAACGCAGGCGAAGACGCAATGGTATTGGCCGACGAGAAAAAAGCGCGCGAAATCGCCCTCTTCCGTCAAGGCAAATACCGCGACGTGCGCTTGGCTAAACAACAGGCTGCGAAACTGGAAAACATGTTCAACAACATGGGCGAAAACCAAGCCCAATCCTTGTCTGTCATCATCAAGGCAGACGTACAAGGTTCTTACGAAGCTTTGGCGGGCAGCCTGAAAAAACTGTCCACCGACGAAGTGAAAGTGAACGTGTTGCACAGCGGCGTTGGCGGCATTACCGAATCTGATGTCAACTTGGCCATTGCTTCCGGCGCATTCATCATCGGCTTTAACGTCCGCGCAGATGCTTCCGCACGCAAACTGGCTGAGAATGAAAACGTGGAAATCCGTTACTACAACATCATTTACGATGCCATCGACGACGTGAAAGCCGCCATGAGCGGTATGCTCTCTCCGGAAGAGAAAGAGCAAGTAACCGGTACGGTCGAAATCCGTCAGGTCATCTCCGTTTCCAAAGTCGGCAATATTGCAGGCTGTATGGTTACCGACGGTGTGGTCAAACGCGATTCCCATGTCCGCCTCATCCGCAACAACGTGGTTATCCATACCGGCGAGCTGTCTTCTTTGAAACGCTACAAAGATGACGTCAAAGAAGTCCGCATGGGCTTCGAGTGTGGTCTGATGCTCAAAGGCTACAACGAGATTATGGAAGGCGACCAACTCGAATGTTTCGACATCGTCGAAGTTGCCCGTACTCTGTAATCAGACAGGCCGTCTGAAAAAAAAGAAGCAGGTTTTGCAATGCGAAACCTGCTTCTTTTTTTTCAGACGGCCTTTTTACAACCATTCATAGTTTGAAACTATGGAAATTGATGTGTGGTATATAAGAAACAAAACAGCCGCACAAGGCAAAGCCATTTGGCAAAAGAATAGACGGCAAACTAAGCCTGATAAGGCTCTCTATATATTGTCATATCTTAACGTTTCTGTTGTTTTTATCAAATTTCGGCACTAGTATATACAGCCTAAACACAATACAAATTAAGCAATACCGGCCATATGCCGGATACGTTTACTTCCTTGTTACTCTCATCAATATCTAAAGAAAATATCATGATAATCGAAAAAGCAATGCGCATCCGCAATGCGCAATTTGAATTACGACATTTAGAGCAATTGCAGCCATCTCCCCTTGCACAAGCAACAACAGGTACTTCGAGAGATGACGTTTATTATGTAACCCGCAACGACGATAAAATCATTGAAAACCCAAATGGAGGCGATGATACGGTTTACAGCAACGTCAGCTATACCCTTCCAAACCACGTTGAAAACCTTGTTTTGACCGGTACAGCCAACATCTTCGGCGCAGGCAACAACAGCAACAACATCCTCATCGGCAATGAAGGCCGCAACCGCCTCAACAGCGGCCGCGGTGACGACATCGTTTACAGCGGCGGCGGCAACGATTTCATCAACGGCGGAGAAGGCAACGACCATCTTTTTGGTGAAACAGGCAATGACACCCTCAACGGCGAAGCAGGCAATGATGTGCTTGAAGGTGGCGAAGGCGACGATACCTACCTTTTCTCTGCAAAAAGCGAGCAAGACACCATCATCGACAATCAAGGCCACAACAGCATCCGCTTTCATACCGACCTGAGCCTTAACGATTTAACCGTTGAAGTCCGAAACAATGAAACCGGCGGTCATGACTGGCTGATTGCCGTGAAAAACAGCAACGCCGTTTTAACCATCAAAAACCAATACACTCAAAACGGTACAACACCGGCAGTCTCCCAATTCATCATCGGCACACAAAAACTGGATGTAAACAGCTTTGCCAAATATTTCGATATTTCCCTGACTGAGCATACCGAAAGCGGTCAAACCATCGATGGTAGCGACGGCAATGACCACCTGATCGGCACATCCGGTGATGATATTATCGACGGCAAGGCCGGTTCCGACATTATGGAAGGTGGGGACGGCAATGATACTTACTACATTGATGATGTAAAAGATGTGGTGATTGAAAAAGCCGGCGGCGGCGAAGATACCGTATTCAGCAGCATTTCCCATACTGCCGCTACCCACGTCGAAAATGTTACCTTGACCGGCTCAGCCAATATTTTTGCCGCCGGCAACAACAGCAATAACATTCTGACCGGTAACGAAGGCCGCAACCGCCTCAATAGCGGACGCGGTGATGATACCGTTTACGGCATGGGCGGCAACGACAACCTTAATGGCGGCGACGGCAACGATTATCTGGATGGCGGCGACGGCAACGATGTCATCAACGGTGATGCAGGCGACGATATTTTAGTGGGCGGCAACGGTAAAGACATTCTGAAAGGCGGAGCCGGAAACGATACCTATATTTACGGCAACAACGATACCATTATCGACAACCAAGGCATCAATACCCTCAAGTTTTCAGACGGCCTGAACAATGCCAAGCTCAACCTGAAGACCATTCATAACGAT
Organism: Neisseria subflava; assembly: GCF_003044935.1. Taxonomy (NCBI): domain Bacteria; kingdom Pseudomonadati; phylum Pseudomonadota; class Betaproteobacteria; order Neisseriales; family Neisseriaceae; genus Neisseria; species Neisseria subflava. The sequence goes on from NZ_POXP01000001.1 coordinate 1,079,755, forward strand.
GATGGCAGCCAAAGTTGGGAAATTACTTCGGGGCAAGGTTCAGCCCTGATTCAAAACCAAATCGGCGCAGATGGCAGCATTTCCATCGACCGTTTCCAGTTCAGCGACCAAACTTACACTGCCGCACAATTCCAACAAGCCTTCCAAGCGCTGAAGGCCGAAACCATTAAATTTGTCGGCATAAACGGTGACGATACCTTGCATGGCAATGCAGGCAACAATGAAATCGACGGTGGCAACGACGGCCATGACACCCTTTATGGCCACGACGGCGATGACATTTTGCGCGAACACAGCGAAACCTATTACGGCAACGAACCTGCTTCCGACGATAAACTCTACGGCGGCAACGGTAACGACAAACTTTATGCCCATGTAGGTGCAGACTTACTCGACGGTGGCGCAGGCAATGATTATCTGGAAGGCGGTGAACACAACGACACCTATGTTTTCGGAAAAGGTTACGGTCACGACACCATTTTCGACTACAACTTCGGTTTCGACAGCGAGGCCGGCCTGCACACGCTCAACGCTAATGTCGTTAAATTTACCAGCGGCATTACCCTTGACGACCTTGAAATTACTGTTGAAAAAGGTTACGACAAAACCGGGATTGCCGACATGCCCGACAGCAACCAATTTGTATCCAATCCCCTGTTGGATGGCGATACTTGGCATATCCGCATTAAAGGCACAGACGATGTTTTAACCATCAAAAACCAAAGCGGTATTTATGGTGCGATTTCCGAGTTTCAGTTTGACGGCAATACCTCATACAGCACCGGCGAGCTAATCAACCACTTCAAACTGTCTATCCCGCACATGATCGGCAATACAAACATCGTCCAATACACCGGCCAACCCGTTGAAGAACTCAACCGTGATGTGTACAACAACTTCAATCACACCATCCACGCCGATAGCGACAACAGTGATTTAGATTTGTCGCGTTACACTTCTGTTGTCGAATACAGAGGCAATCGCAGCGATGAAACCATTACTTTGGGCCGAGGCATCAACATCGTTGATACGGCCGGCGGCAACGATACCATTACCGACCCGGGTGCCGACAACACCGTTATCACGTTTGGCAGAAACAGCGGCAACGACACCTTCAATCCGTATGGTGGAAGCGATACCCAAATCCTTTTCAAAGAAGGGCTTACGCTGAAAGATTTACAGTTGAAAACCGGCGATGATTGGGTCTTAACCATCAAAGATACAGGCGACACCCTGACCATCCATGACATTGCCAACAATAATGTCGACAGCTTTGTATTCGGAAACGGTAAGAGCTACACCGCCGACGAAATCAGCAAAGCACTGATTACTGAAAATACACAAAACAACGGTATCCTGTAAAATCCAAAGGCCGTCTGAAACCTTAATTCAGACGGCCTTAATCCTTTGCTGATTTATTTATCTTTCCGCTATATAATTATTCTCATTCTAGTTCACAAGAAAGACTAAAAATGGATGCCTTAAATCTCCTCACCACGCGTCGCTCTTCCAAAAAACTGACTGCTCCGGCACCCAATGCCGAGCAACTGGAACAAATGCTGCAAGCGGCAACGCAAGTTCCTGATCACGGCAATATGCGCCCTTTCCGCTTTACCGTTATTCAAAGCGAAGCCGGCTTGCAACGTTTCCGCGAGCTTTTGAGCAAGACCGTTACCGAACTCAACTTCGGCGATGATGCCATGAAAAAGGCCGAACGTGTCGGTAACATGGCGCCTATGATTATCGGCGTTACATTCGCGCCGAACCGTGAAGTGGCAAAACCCAAACCTGAATGGGAACAAATGCTGACTGCCGGCTGCGCCGCCTATGCTTTACAACTGGCTGCTTCTGCTCAAGGCTTCGACAATGTTTGGATTACGGGCATGTGGGTCAACAGCCCATTATTGCGCGAAGCATTTGAGTGTGCCGACAAAGACAAAATCATCGGCCTGATGATGATTGGTTCGCCAACCGAAGAAGGTGGTGGCCCAAAAAATACTAACTTGGAATGTTTTACAACTTATTGGTAACGCTTGAAAACACTCAGGCCGTCTGAAAACCTAATCTGAAGGTTTTCAGACGGCCTTTCTATATCTATTATCAAAGCATCAAGCCGGATTCATAAACGCTTCAATTTCTTCCAAAGAAATATCTGCCGTTGCACCATGGCGTGAAGCCACCAATGCACCTAACGCACAAGCAAAAGCAATGGCTTCTTGAGGAGGCGCATTATTGAGCAGCTTGTAAGTCAAACCACCAAGAAAGCTGTCGCCGGAGCCGACAGTATCCACCACTTTGACGCGGAAACCGCAATGACGGTATAACTCGCCGTCCTTATACAAAACCGCGCCATGGCTGCCCAAAGTCACGCAAAGAATTTTGACGCCGGTCAGCTCAACGAAGTAGCTGATATTTTGCTCGATACTGTGATAAGGAGAACCGTAAGCTGCAGCCAATTCATACAACTCATCATCGTTGAGTTTGACCATATCGGACTGTTTCATGGTCTCCAACAAGCGGTCAATATCGTAATGGGGCTTGCGCAGATTAACGTCAAAAATTTTGAATTTGGCTTCTTTCAGCAAAACTGCCAAGCTTTTACGCGAAACTTCATCACGGGTTGCCAAGCTGCCAAAAATGAAAGCATCGGATTCTGCCACACGTTTGATTGCCGCATCATCAACCGCAATCCTGTCCCACGCGCAAGGGTAAACAATCTCATAAGACGCACTGCCATACTTGTCCAAGTGTACTTTCACCAAGCTGGTCGCACATTCGTGACAAACCTGCAAATAATCAGTATTGACGTTTTTACTTTGAATTTGACGTAGCAATTCCTCGCCATCGGCATCATCGCCGCGACGACTGATGATGACAGCATCGATACCCAAAGACTGCAAACGGACAGCAACATTTAGGGGTGCACCACCCAATACCTTTCCGTTTGGAAAATCGTCCCACAGCACTTCGCCGAAACTGGTTACTTTCATTCTTGGCCTTCCTTTTTTGAGGTTGATTGGCAGGGTCTGCACACCCGACAGATTTTTGCAAATCATGTACTTGTAGTAAAACTCCAGCATCGGGGGCAAAAGTATTATGTTTTAAAATATTGGGACTGACAAGCAATTAAGGGAATATCAGACAATAAACTTGATTCATCACAAAATTATATTGTTCCTATTTTTTTCTTTTTCTTTCACATTTATCCCCTCCTGTTTCATTAAAACAAAATATTCTGAAATTTAAATACAAAAGGCCGTCTGAAAACTGATTCAATCAATTTTCAGACGGCCTTTATCGCAGCATTGCAGCGATTAAACTACAACTTCTTCTTTTTTCTTCACTTCTTTGGCAATGTTCTCACGACTCAAGCCAAACATCAGCAAGAGCGGGCTGGCAACCAATACGGAAGAGTAAATACCGAACACGATACCGATAGTCAGCGCCATAGAGAAACCGTGCAAGGCTGCACCGCCAAACACCAGCATAGAAACAACCATTGCCTCGGTCGAACCGTGGGTAATGATGGTACGGCTCATGGTTGCAGTAATCGCGTTGTCGATGACTTCCGGCACAGTGTGGCCGCGCATATGCGGCTTGCGGAAGTTTTCGCGAATACGGTCAAATACCACCACAGATTCGTTTACGGAATAACCCAAAACAGCCAAGATACCTGCCAAGACAGTCAATGAGAATTCCCATTGGAAGAAGGCGAAACAGCCGAGAATAATCACGATATCGTGCATATTCGCAATAATCGCGGATACTGCAAAACGCCACTCAAAACGCATGGACAAGTAAATAATAATACCTGCCACCACGAAGCCCAATGCCATCAAACCATTGGTGACCAATTCTTCGCCGACTTGAGGGCCGATGAATTCGACTTGGCGCAAGGTAACGTCAGGATTGTCTTTTTTCAGCAAATCCATCACTTGGTTGGACAATTGGGCGGAGGTTACGCCTTCTTTGTTCGGCAGGCGAATCATGATGTGTTTGTTCGTACCCAATGCCTGAACCTGTACATCACCCATTTTCAGCGTATCGAGGCGTTCGCGCGTTTTATTCACATCCACGCCCTGCTGATATTGGACTTCCATCACTGTACCTCCGGTAAATTCGACAGAGAAATTCAAGCCCTTGGTTACCAAAAAGAACACGGCGGCGATAAACGTAACCAACGAAATAAAGGTCGTCAGTTTGCCGTAGCTCATAAACGGAATATCGCGTTTGATTTTAAATAATTCCATGTTTTACTCCTTGCCTTCTGCCATTTTAGCTTTCGGCTTCCACACCGCACCAATGGAAATATTTTGCAATTTGCGGCGACGGCCGTACCACAAGTTGACCAAAGCACGGAACACGACCACGGATGAATACATCGAAGTCAGAATACCGATACAGTGTACGACCGCAAAACCGCGTACAGGACCGGAACCGAATACCAACAAAGCGATACCGGCAATCAGGGAGGTCAAGTTGGAGTCGACAATAGTTGCCCAAGCATGTTGGAAACCGAGGTTGATGGCCTGCTGCGGTACGACACCGGCACGCAGTTCCTCACGGATACGTTCATTAATCAACACGTTGGAGTCAATCGCCATACCCAAGGTCAAAGCCAAGGCGGCAATACCCGGCAAGGTCAGCGTTGCCTGCATGGCAGACAAAATACCCACCAAAAACAAGATATTGGTACTCAAGGCAATGGTAGAGAAGAAACCCATCAAGCGATAGTAAATCACCATGAATGCAGCAACAGCGGCAAAGCCCCACAAGGTAGAGTGGAAACCTTTTTCAATGTTTTCTTTACCCAAAGACGGGCCGATGGTACGTTCTTCGACAATCTGCATCGGTGCGGCCAGCGAACCGGCACGCAGCAACAATGAAGTATCGTTGGCTTCGGCTGTCGTCATGCTGCCGGAAATCTCCACGCGGCCGCCGGTAATGGCGGCACGGATGACAGGTGCGGTAACGACTTCGGATTTACCTTGGTCGATCAACACCATAGCCATACGTTTACCCACATTGGCCGAAGTCAATTCGCCAAAAATGCTGCCGCCCGCACTATCCAGGCTCAGGCTCACGGCAGGCGCGCCCATTTGGTCAAAGCTAGGTTGCGCATCGTTGATGTTGTCACCGGTCAGTTCAACTTGTTTGTTGACCAAGATAGTTTCCGGATGATCGCCACCGCTTGACAGCAATTCGTAACCGGTCGGCACATTGCCGTTCAAAGCTTCTTGCAATTTGATCGGATCGTCTTCCACCATACGCACTTCCAAAGTCGCGGTACGGCCGATAATGTCTTTGGCTTTGGCAGTATCTTGCACGCCCGGCAGCTGTACGACAATACGGTCAAGGCCGGATTGTTGGATAACCGGTTCGGCTACGCCCAATTCGTTCACACGGTTGTGCAACGTATTGATGTTTTGTTTAACTGCATCAGAACGTACTTTATTGATTGCCTCTTCAGACAAAGTCAGCACGATATTGTTGCCGTCCGGCAGCAGCGTGGCTTCAGGGAACAATTTTTGCAACTGAGGTAAGGCTTTTTGTACATCGGCAGCATCTTGCAAAGGCACGGTCAGACCGTTTTCAGTCTGATGCACCGTGCCGGTACGGATTTTTTCGCGGCGCAATTCTCGGCGGATATCGCCGGAATAACGTTCAAACGTTTTCTGCATCGCGGCTTTCATATCCACCTGCATGGTGAAATGCACGCCGCCGCGCAAGTCCAGACCCAGGAACATCGGATTGGCTTTGATTTTCGCCATCCACTCAGGGCTGTCTGCCAACAGGTTGAGCGCGGTGATATAGCCCTCGCCCAAAGTATTTTCGATGACGTCGCGCGCTTTCAATTGCGTTTCGGTATCTTTGAAACGCACTTTCAGCGAGTTGTCGACGATGAACATACCATCAGTCTGAATACCTGCCTGTTTCAGCGCGGCATCCACTTTAGACTGGGTTTGATCGTTGATCACAATAGCTTGTCGGTTGGTCGATACCTGTACGGCAGGCGTTTCACCGAAAATGTTGGGCAGCGAGTAAACAGCCGCAACCACAATCGTGAACGCAATCAGCAGGTATTTCCATAAAGGATAACGGTTCATGGTAAACCTTTGCTTTATTTATAAAGGCAAACAGCCGCACTCGGAAAATGAGGCGGCTTTTCGCAAAAAAACGGATTATTCGGCTTTCGCGGCAATCGCGTTGCGCTCAACTTCCACTTCGATTTTCGCACCTTGACCGATGTCGACAGTGTAGAATTGCTCGCCGACTTTGGTCACGCGGCCTTTGAAACCTGCCGCCAAAACGACTTTATCGCCGACTTTCAAAGCGGCCAACATCGCTTGGTGCGCTTTGAATTTCTTTTGTTGAGGACGCATAATCAGGAAGTAGAACACCACCATGATCAGCACTAAAGGGGCAAATTGAGCCACTGCTTGATTCATAATATATCCGTTCTTTTGAGTTTTAGATTAAGTAAAAAACTGCACACTGCAATCAAACACATTGGTTGGACTGCAAAATTGAGCTATTCTAAAGGCCGTCTGAAAAATTTCCAAGCATTTCCGTATTTATTAACCATATTTAGCAGTCTTTACGACTTGTCCGACACATACTGTTCCATGTTCAAAAAAATCCTTTGGCGCATCAGCACCCGCCTACGCCGTTTGTTTGGCAAAAACGCCCGCACCGTATGGATTTCGCATCCGATATTCCTACAGCACCAGCCGGGGCCCAACCATCCCGACAGGCCCGAACGCATCAGCGCCATTCAAACCGCCTTAAAACAAGAAGGCATTTGGCGTCGCCTGCAAACCACCGAAGCACCGGAAATCAAAGATGCGCAGCTGGCATTGGTCCACTCGCGCAACTATCTGCACGAGTTGGAAGCCGCCCAGCCGCTCCCCGGTAAAATCCACCGTATCGACGACGATACCGTCATCTGCCACGACTCCCTCCAAGCCGCCCGTTTTGCGGCCGGCGCCGTCGTCAAGGCAGTCGATATGGTGATGAACAAAAAGGCCTGGCATGCTTTTTGCGCCATCCGCCCGCCAGGCCACCATGCCCACAGCAACAGCGCCGGCGGATTTTGCCTGATCAACAACGTTGCCGCCGGCGTGATGCACGCCATTGCCCAATACCGCTTGCAACGCATCGCCATCATCGATTTCGACGTCCACTTCGGCGATGGTACGGCGGAGATTCTCCAAGACGATCCGCGCGTGATGTTTTTCAACCTGTTTGAAACCGACATCTTTCCCTTCCCTCAGGCGGAACAATACGCCGGCAATAAGAATATGCTGCATACGCCCCTCAAACCGGGCACAGGCAGCCGTATCTTCCGCACGACCATCCGCGAACAATGGCTGCCCAAGCTCACGGCTTTCCACCCCGAGTTGGTATTGCTTTCGGCAGGTTTTGACGGGCATAAACAAGACGAAACAGGCCGTCTGAACCTGCATGAAGCCGATTTTGCCTGGCTGACACACAAAATCGTCCAAGCAACGGCAAGCTGTCAGGGACGTGTCGTTTCCGTACTGGAAGGCGGCTATACCTTGGAATCCATGTCAAAATCCGCCGCCGCCCACATCCGCGTATTGGCGGGCTTAAGCAAGGCCGACTACGTCATCGCCTACCAAAAGCATCTGAAGCGCGGCAAAAGTAATAATCCTACACCATAATGCATTCAAACTATTGCCCAGGCCGTCTGAAAACAGATTATCCATTTCAGACGGCCTTTTTTTTCATTTACAAACTTTAATTTGAGCAAAGACAAACCATTTCCATATTATCAGTAGTAAAATAACAAACATAAAACATATCAATAAAAACATTTCACACGCCACACTGCTTCCCTTTCCCCAATTGACCGTCTTTTTCAGACGGCCTCCACTTTAAAAAAGGAGCGTTACAATGAAAGCAGCACGTTTTTACAACAAAGGCGACATCCGCATCGAAGACATTCCCGAGCCAACCGTAGCTCCGGGTACTGTCGGCATTAATGTTGCGTGGTGCGGTATCTGCGGTACCGACCTGCACGAATTCATGGAAGGTCCGATTTTCATTCCGCCTTGCGGCCATCCGCACCCAATCTCCGGCGAGTCAGCGCCAGTAACTATGGGGCACGAGTTCTCCGGCGTGGTTTATGCCGTAGGCGAAGGCGTGGACGATATCAAAGTCGGCCAACACGTTGTTGTCGAACCCTACATCATCCGCGACGACGTACCGACCGGCGAAGGCAGCAACTACCATCTCTCCAAAGACATGAACTTCATCGGTTTGGGCGGCTGCGGTGGCGGCTTGTCTGAAAAAATTGCCGTCAAACGCCGTTGGGTACACCCTATTTCCGACAAAATCCCATTGGACCAAGCTGCTTTGATTGAGCCTCTGTCTGTCGGCCACCATGCTTATGTACGCAGTGGCGCGAAAGAAGGCGATGTGGCATTGGTTGGCGGCGCAGGCCCAATCGGTTTGCTGTTGGCTGCCGTATTAAAAGCCAAAGGTATCAAAGTCATCATCACCGAATTGAGCAAAGCACGTAAAGACAAAGCACGCGAAGCCGGCGTGGCTGACTACATCCTCGACCCATCCGAAGTCGATGTCGTTGAAGAAGTGAAAAAACTGACCAACGGCGAAGGCGTAGACGTTGCATTCGAATGCACCAGCGTCAACAAAGTGCTGGACACCATGGTCGAAGCATGCCGTCCGACTGCGAAAGTCGTCATCGTATCCATTTGGAGCCACCCCGCTACCATCAACGTCCACAGCGTTGTGATGAAAGAGCTGGACGTGCGCGGCACCATCGCCTACTGCAACGACCACGCCGAAACCATCAAATTGGTTGAAGAAGGCAAAATCAACCTTGAGCCTTTCATTACCCAACGCATCAAACTGGACGAATTGATTTCCGAAGGCTTCGAGCGCTTGATCCACAACAACGAATCCGCAGTAAAAATCATTGTCAATCCTAATCTTTAATCCTAAGGTTTAAAGAATAAACAGGCCGTCTGAAACTTTTCAGACGGCCTGTGTACTTGATAAATTCCCGAATGGCCCAATCCTCTGCCAACCATTCACTTATCAAGAGCAAAATCTCATGAATCCAAAATACGCCCCACTCTTTCAAACATACACCCTCAATAACGGCGTAACCATCAAAAACCGCCTTGTCGTCGCACCCATGACCCATTTCGGCTCACAAGCCGACGGTTTGATCAGCGACCAAGAGCGTACCTTCCTCAGCAACCGCGCAGGCGATATGGGCATGTTTATCACTGCCGCCACTTTGGTTCAAAAAGACGGCAAAGCCTTTCACGGCCAACCTGAAGCCACAGGCGAACACTGCCTCGACAGCCTGAAAGAAACCGCACAAATCCTGCAACAACAAGGCGCAAAAGCGATTTTGCAAATCCATCATGGCGGCTCCAAAGCCATTGATGACCTTTTGGACGGTCTCGACAAAATCAGTGCTTCCGCCAGCGAAGCCGAACACGCACGTGAAGCGACCGCAGAAGAAGTCGAAGCACTCATCGCCTCTTATGCGCAAGCCGCCGATTTGGCGCTTCGTGCAGGTTTTGACGGCGTGGAAATCCACGGCGCGAACGGCTATTTAATCCAACAGTTTTACTCCGCCCAAAGCAACCGCCGCAACGACCAATGGGGCGGCAGCTTGGAAAACAGAATGCGCTTCCCTCTGGCCGTTATCGATGCCGTGGTTGCCGTCCGTGAAAAACACCAGCGCGACGACTTCATTATCGGCTACCGCTTCTCCCCCGAAGAGCCGGGCGATGACGGCTTAACCATGACTGAAACCGGCGCACTGATTGACGCATTGGTACAAAAACCGCTGCAATATCTGCACGTTTCCCTGTGGGAATTTGATAAAAAAATCCGTCGCGGCGGCGATACCGCCCAAACCCGTATGCAGTTTATCCACGAACGCATCAACGGCAAACTGCCGCTTATCGGCGTGGGCAACCTGTTTACTGCCGACCAAATTTTGGCCGCCTATGAAACCGGCTGGGCGGAATTTATCGCGTTGGGCAAAACCGTGATGATTAATCCGCACATCGCCACGCAAATCCGTGAAGGCCGCGAAGATGAAATCGAAACCCAACTCGACCCGACGCGTGCCGACCATTACGGCCTCCCCGACACCTTGTGGGGATTTGCCTCCAGCGGTACGCAATCATGGCTGCCGCCGGTAAAAGGCGCAGAATGGAAACCGATGGATATTTAATCATCGATTCATAAACAAAGGCCGTCTGAAACTTTTCAGACGGCCTTTGTTTTGGTGCAAGTATTGAATTATCAAGCATTTTTTTGTACAATTCCGCATCTTTCAATCTATTGCAGGGCGTGTTGCACACGCCCTTATTTTAGCCTGTTTTCCAATACCCATATCCTTCAGGCCGTCTGAAAAAGCGGCCTGAACCTTTTTGCAAAGAAAACCATGTCCCAAGAAATCCTCGACCAAGTGCGCCGCCGCCGCACGTTTGCCATCATCTCCCACCCCGACGCGGGTAAAACCACGCTGACCGAAAAACTGCTGCTGTTTTCAGGTGCGATTCAAAGCGCGGGTACGGTGAAAGGTAAGAAAACCGGCAAATTCGCCACCTCCGACTGGATGGACATCGAGAAACAGCGCGGCATTTCCGTCGCTTCGTCCGTAATGCAGTTCGACTACAAAGACCATACCGTCAACCTCTTGGACACGCCGGGACACCAAGACTTCTCCGAAGACACCTACCGCGTTTTGACCGCCGTCGACAGCGCATTGATGGTCATCGATGCGGCAAAAGGTGTGGAAGCGCAAACCATCAAACTCTTGAACGTCTGCCGCCTGCGCAACACGCCGATTGTAACGTTCATGAACAAATACGACCGCGAAGTGCGCGATTCTCTGGAATTGCTGGACGAAGTGGAAAACATCCTGCAAATCCGCTGCGCGCCCGTCACCTGGCCGATCGGCATGGGTAAAAACTTCAAAGGCGTGTACCACATCCTGAACGACGAAATCTATCTCTTCGACGCGGGCGGCGAGCGTCTGCCGCACGAGTTCGACATCATCAAAGGCATCGACAATCCTGAATTGGAACAACGCTTTCCATTGGAAATCCAGCAGCTACGCGACGAAATCGAATTGGTTCAGGCGGCATCGAACGAATTTAATCTCGATGAATTTCTCGCCGGTGAACTCACGCCCGTGTTCTTCGGATCGGCGATTAACAACTTCGGTATTCAGGAAATCCTCAATTCGTTGATCGACTGGGCGCCCGCGCCGAAACCGCGCGACGCGACCGTGCGCATGGTCGAGCCGGACGAGCCGAAATTTTCCGGATTTATCTTTAAAATCCAAGCCAATATGGACCCGAAACACCGCGACCGTATTGCCTTCTTGCGCGTCTGCTCCGGCAAATTCGAGCGCGGCATGAAGATGAAACACCTGCGCATCAACCGCGAAATCGCCGCCTCCAGCGTGGTAACCTTCATGTCCCACGACCGTGAGCTGGTGGAAGAAGCCTACGCCGGAGACATCATCGGTATCCCGAACCACGGCAACATCCAAATCGGCGACAGCTTCTCCGAAGGCGAACAACTGGCGTTTACCGGCATCCCATTCTTCGCGCCCGAACTGTTCCGCAGCGTCCGCATCAAAAACCCTCTGAAAATCAAGCAACTGCAAAAAGGTTTGCAACAGCTTGGCGAAGAAGGCGCGGTACAGGTGTTCAAACCGATGAGCGGCGCAGATTTGATTTTGGGCGCGGTCGGCGTGTTGCAGTTTGAAGTCGTTACCTCGCGGCTCGCTAACGAATACGGCGTGGAAGCCGTGTTCGACAGCGCATCCATCTGGTCGGCGCGCTGGGTATCGTGCGAAGACAAGAAAAAGCTGGCAGAATTTGAAAAAGCCAATGCAGGCAATCTGTCGATAGACGCTGGCGGCAACCTCGCCTACCTCGCGCCTAACCGCGTCAACCTGAATCTGACGCAAGAACGCTGGCCGGACATCATGTTCCACGAAACGCGCGAGCATTCGGTTAAACTGTAAAACAAAAAGGCCGTCTGAAACTTCCAGACGGCCTTTTTTTCATTCGATATCAACCCAATAAATCCCAAGCAAACTTTCCAATGGTTAGACACAGCAGCAACATAAATCCGTAACGCAGCAGTTTGGTTCCGCCGCGCATTGCCAAGCGCGCGCCGACCACGCCGCCGCACAAGTTCGCCGCTGCCAACGGTATCGCCCATGCCCACACAACATGGCCTTGCGGAATAAAAAACTTCAACGCGGCAAGATTGGTGGTCGAATTGATGACCTTTGCCGAGGCGTTCGCCGCCAGAAAATCGTAGCCGTAAAAGCGGACGAACACAAAAGCCAGCAGGCTGCCCGTTCCCGGCCCGAACACGCCGTCGTAAAACCCGATTAACGCGCCGAAAAATAAGCCCCATAAAGTTTCGCGGCGTGTCAGCTTTTCAGTGCGCACCGTCTGCCCCAAGTCTTTTTTCAAAAAAGTGTACAGACACATGGCAATCATGATGACCAACATTGCCGGTTTCATGTATTGCACAGGGAAATACACCACCGTTTTCGCGCCCAAATATGAAGCGGCAAATGCCAACGCCGCGGCAGGCAGCAGCATTTTCCACGGTACGGGGATTCGGCGCAGATATTGCCCCGTCGCGGTCAACGTGCCGCAGCAGGAAGCAAATTTATTGACACCCATCACCGAGGCCACAGGCGTAGCATTTGGCAATAGGTTGAACAATCCGGGAATCTGCAACAGTCCGCCTCCGCCAACCGCCGCATCCATCAGCCCGGCGGCAAAGCCAACCAATACCAGATAATAAAAAAACGAATCTGCAAGCATAATGTCCATCTCTAAAAAGCAAAGCGATTTTGCGCGTATTTGCCTATTCCGACAACCTACAAGGCCGTCTGAAAATAAGAAACCATATCCTGTTTTCAGACGGCCTTTCTTTTTCAATTCAGCCGCTCAAATTGCAGCTTAAAAATTTTTCCATTAAAATGCCGCCCCTTATCTTTCCTACACACAACACATTATATGGAACATTCCACCCCGACCAAACGCACAGCCCACGACCGAATGGGCATCTTCGCGCATTTCATTTTCGCCAGCCGCTGGCTGCAACTGCCGATTTATATAGGCCTGATTATCGCCCAAGTCATTTATGCCTGTAAGTTCCTCAAATCCTTGTGGCACTTGGTATCCAATTTCAGCATCATGGATGAAAACACCATCATGATCGCCGTATTGAACCTGATTGATGTCGTGATGATTGCCAACCTGCTGACCATGGTCATTGTCGGAGGCTACGAAACCTTCGTTTCCCGCCTACACGTTGACGAACATCCCGACCAACCCGAATGGCTCAGCCATGTCAATGCTTCGGTTTTGAAGGTTAAGCTGTCGATGTCCATCATCAGCATTTCCTCCATCCATCTGCTGCAAACCTTCCTCAACGCCGCCAATCTGTCGGAAAAACAAATCATGTGGCAATGTATTACCCACATCTGTTTCCTGATTTCCGCCCTCGCCATGGCTTTAACAGACAAAATCGTGTACAGCACGACGCATAAAGCGCATTGATAAAAAGCAATCAAAAGGCCGTCTGAAATATTTCAGACGGCCTTTTGTTATCTGGCAATGTTTACAGCTTATTGCTTACGCTTGTCCCACCAGGCAAACAAATTGCCCAAAACCGTTCCCGATACAGAGTGCCAAACGCAGGCAACGGCGGCGGCAACAGCAGACTCGGCATTACCGGGGAAGAATTTAGCGCTCAAACCGGTGGCAAGTCCGGCATTTTGTACGCCGACTTCGATGGCAAGGGTGCGTTTTTTGGCGGTGTTCATGCCGGTCAGTGCGCCGCTGTAATAGCCAAGGATGTAGCCGCCAATGTTGTGGGCAGCGATGGCGAGTACCATCACGAAGGCGGATTCAGCAAAGCGGTGGCCATGAACGGCAGCAACGCCACCAACGATGCAGGCAAACGCGACAACGGCAACGGCTGGCATAATCGCGCGCACGTCTTCAAACCAATGTTTTTTATGCAGCAATATATTGGCGGCAGAACCGATAACGACGGGCAACAGGGTAACGAGCAGCATAAATTTGAACATACCCCAGCCGTCCATTTCGACAGTTTGTCCGACCAAATAAGTCATCCACAGCGGCGTCATCACAGGCGCGAGGACGGTAGAAACAGTGGTCATGCCAACCGAAAAGGCAACATCGCCTTTAGCCAAAAAACTCATGATATTGGACGAAACACCGCCCGGGCAGGTACCGACCAAAACCAAACCCAGCGTCAATCCGGGCGAGAGGTCAAAGGCTCTGGCAATGCCGATGGCGAGCAAGGGCATAATCGTGTATTGGGCGATGGCACCGATAAAAATATCGAGCGGACGTTGCGCCAGAATTTGATAATCTTCTTTGCCCAAAGTCATGCCCATACCGAGCATGATGATGCCGAGTACGACAACTTGCGTATCGCCTTTTACCCATGAAAAAGTGGCAGGCTCAATAAAGGCGATGATGGAGGCAAGGACGATAATCAGGGCGGTGAAGCGGGTCATTTGCCGACTGATTGCGGTTAGAAAGTTCATGTTTTTACTCCTTTGTATGTTCTTATCATGACAATAATTGCCATAATTTAACACATGTTAACTCTTTAGCGCAATAACAGTCACGAAACAAGAAGCCCGCCTCCAATAATGTTTAAAAATAAACTCAACCGGTTCCGTCCCATATCGACACAAAGGCCGTCTGAAACTTTTCAGACGGCCTTGTTTTATCTGTTCGTTATCGATTTATTCGATATTTTGAACCTGTTCGCGCATTTGTTCGATTAAGACTTTCAGTTCAACCGACGCTTGCGTGCATTCGGCGGCGATGGCCTTGCTGCCCAATGTATTGGCCTCGCGGTTGAGTTCCTGCATTAGGAAATCCAAACGTTTGCCTGCGCTGCCCTTGCCTTCGGTAACGATGCGGCGCACTTCGGCGATATGGGTGCGCAAACGGCTGAATTCCTCATCCACATCGGATTTTTGGATGAATAAAGCAAATTCCTGTTGCAAACGGTCGTTGTCGATATTGCCGACGGCTTCTGCCAAACGGGCTTTGACTTTGTCCATATGCGCCTGAAGCAGGCTGGGGAACAATTCGTTCAAAGCGTCCACAATCTCTTCCATGCCGTCCAGGCGTTGCAACAGGTGCTCGCCCAGTTTTTTGCCTTCACGTTTGCGAGCTGCTGCAAACTCTTTCAACGCGCTGGTCAATAAATCTTTAACACCTTTGGCCAAAGCTTCGGCATCTTCGCCCTGACCCGCCAAAACGCCGGGAAAACGCAAAACATCGGCCACGCTCAATTTGGCAAAATCATGCTCCTTGCGCCAAGTTTTGTTCAAATGCGCCAGTTGGGCAACCAAATCCTGATTGACCTCCAAAGTCTGTCCGCCCGAGGATGCGTCCTGCAGCTGGATGCGGCATTCCAATTTACCGCGCGCCACGGCTGCGGCAATCTGCTCGCGCAACGCGCCTTCCAAATAGCGCAACTCTTCCGGCATACGGAATTGGACATCCAAATAACGATGGTTGACCGCGCGGATTTCCAAATTAATCCGCTTGCCGCCGCATTCGCCTGTGGCATTGGCAAAGCCGGTCATGCTGTGGATTTGAATATTTCGTCTTGTAGCCATGGTTTTACTCCGTTTTCAAATACGAGTGAAAGTACGGATACTATAACACACCCGACTGCCGATTTTCAGACGGCCTTTGCCGCCAAATTCCTCTATAATTCAAGGCAACCTGTTTTTTATTTCCCCAAAGGACCATCATGAGCGACTACACACGCACCGGCCGCGCCGCCGACAGCCTGCGCAACATCAAAATTACCCCAAACTTTCTTCCCCACGCCGACGGCTCCTGCCTCATCGAGTGCGGCAACACCAAAGTGATTTGCACCGCCTCCATCGACGAAAATGTCCCACCGTTCCTGCGCGGTAAAGAGCAAGGCTGGGTAACGGCCGAATACGGTATGCTGCCTGCTTCCACTGCCTCCCGTATGCGCCGCGAGGCCGCCGCAGGCAAACAGTCCGGCCGCACACAAGAAATCCAACGCCTGATCGGCCGCTCCCTGCGTGCCGTCGTCGATATGGAAAAACTCGGCGAACGCCAAATCCTGATTGACTGCGACGTCATCCAAGCCGACGGCGGCACGCGTACCGCCTCCATTACCGGCGCCTACGTTGCCCTGCAAATCGCCGTGGACAAACTCCTTTCAGACGGCCTCATCAGCGAAAACCCCATCCGCGAAGCCGTTGCCGCCGTTTCCGCCGGCGTGGTGGGCGGCGTACCGCTTTTGGACTTGGACTATCCCGAAGACTCAGGCTGCGACAGCGACGTCAACATTATCATGACCGCATCCGGCAAAATCATCGAAATCCAAGGTACGGCCGAAGGCGCACCGTTCAGCATCGAAGAATTGGGCAAACTCATTGCCCTCGCGCATAAAGGCATTGCCGAATTGGTCCAACACCAAAAAGCCGCCCTTTTGTCCCGATAAGCAGCAAGGCCGTCTGAAAGATTTCAGACGGCCTTTTTTAACCCCGTCCATTTATGCGCATTTACTCAAAAAAGCGCGTCCCATCCTTGAATTTCATGTAAAAAATAGTAATAATAACCCTTTTTCCAGCAAACCAAGCTGCCCGACAAACCCCACAAGAAAGCACGAAACATGGCGTTAATCGTACATAAATACGGCGGCACATCAGTAGGCTCGCCCGAACGCATCAAAAACGTAGCCAAACGTGTCGCCAAAGCCCGCGCCGAAGGACACGACATCGTAGTCGTCGTATCCGCCATGAGCGGCGAAACCAACCGACTGGTCGCCCTGGCGCACGAAATGCAAGAACATCCCGATCCGCGCGAGCTGGACGTCGTCCTTGCCACCGGCGAACAAGTAACCATCGGCCTGCTGGCCATGGCCCTGAAAGACATCGGCGTTGACGCCAAAAGCTACACCGGCTGGCAGGTTGCCCTCAAAACCGACACTTCCCACACCAAAGCCCGCATCGAAAGCATCGATGACGAAAAAATGCGTGCCGATCTCGCCGAGGGCAAAGTCGTTATCGTAGCCGGTTTCCAAGGCATCAGCAGCGAAGGCAATATCTCAACCCTCGGCCGCGGCGGTTCGGACACCTCTGCCGTTGCCATCGCCGCAGCCCTCAAAGCCGACGAATGCCAAATTTACACCGACGTGGACGGCGTTTACACCACCGACCCGCGCGTCGTACCCGAAGCACGCCGCATGGACACGATCACATTCGAAGAAATGATCGAATTGGCCAGCCTCGGCTCAAAAGTTTTACAAATCCGCTCCGTAGAATTCGCCGGAAAATACAAAGTGCGCCTGCGCGTACTCAGCAGCCTGCAAGATGGTGGCAACGGCACCCTGATTACCTTTGAAGAGGACGACAACATGGAAAGAGCAGCCGTAACCGGTATCGCATTCGACAAAAACCAAGCCCGCATCAACGTACGCGGCGTACCCGACAAACCCGGCGTTGCCTACCAAATCCTCGGCGCAGTTGCCGATGCCAACATCGAAGTCGACATGATCATCCAAAATGTCGGTAGCGAAGGCACAACAGACTTCTCCTTCACCGTTCCACGTGGAGACTACAAACAAACCATCGAACTCCTGCAACAACGCCAAGACAGCATCGGCGCCGCCTGCATCGATGGCGACGACACCGTATGCAAAGTCTCCGCCGTCGGCTTGGGCATGCGTTCACACGTCGGCGTGGCCGCCAAAATCTTCCGCACCCTCGCAGAAGAAGGCATCAACATCCAAATGATTTCAACTTCCGAAATCAAAGTATCCGTCCTGATTGACGAAAAATACATGGAACTGGCTACCCGCGTTCTGCATAAAGCATTCGACTTAGGCAACTAATTCCAGCCAATCAAAAAGGCCGTCTGAAACTTTATTGTTTCAGACGGCCTTTTTTATTTCCATTACATAAATCAACAACATCTTAATAAAAAAATCTACTTTAGCTCAAAACAGTGTAGCCTTGCTTATTATTACCCTTGTTAATTTCATTATATGTTCAATATTTTACAACCATCCACCTTCGCCGTTTAATTCCAAAAACATACCACTTAACCTAATTTGAGAAAAATAAACAAATCTGTAATAAAATAGAACAAAAGTACAAACAATTATCTACGCTCATCAATAAAAACAAATTTCCCCCAATTTTCTCCTAACTTAAGAAGGAATCTTAATATGAACGTATTAAACAAATTCGGTATGCTAATCTTGACCGCTTCCCTGCTGGCAGCCTGCGGCGACTCCGGTAATAAAGGCAGCAGCGACAAACCGGCAGAACAAGTTACCCAAAGCGAATCTAGCTCTGCCAACAAATACGAAAAAGCCCTGAGCGAATTCCCTGAAGCAGATCCTAAACTGGCCGAACCTATCGTCATTTCCGATAAAAAATCCCCGGACGGTCTTGCCGAATTACAAAAATTCATTCATTTCACCACTGGTGAAGAAGCACAAAACATCGGCAAAATGGGACAAGAATTGCAACAACTGGCCAGCCAAGGTAAAGAAAAAGAAGCTTTGGAGCAGATGAACAAACTGACGGCCGCACTGGAACAATTCCATCAGAGCGCAGCTGCTCTCGATATCAAAGATCCTGAAATCAAAGCAGTTATGGATCGTACACTGCAAGTCAGCAGTGCTGCCAACAACCTGATGATTTATGCAGGTAAGTATTCTTCTGAGTTGACTATCGATGGCAAAGATAAAGATTCGCTCAAATTTGCCAAAGATTTCCAAGACAAATCTCAAAAATTGCAAGAAACCCTGCGTGCAGCCAATCAAGAAGTAGAAAAGGCTGCCACAGCCTTAGGCAAGAAATATTCCCAATAAGCCTATTGTTTCCAATAAATAGCAGAAAGGGACATCATCAAAATGTCCCTTTGTTTATATTCAGACGGCCTTGAATATCTCCAACACTCAATCCTTCCCTTCTCTCGAAAAATGCTCAATCTCGAATCCACTCTGACGATACGCTCGGAAACGGTCTCGGGCTTCGGCCAAATCTTCTAAGCTGTTGCCGACAATTTCAAGGATACGGTTTGGAATGGCCGGGGCTTGGCTCCAAAAATCGGCAGACAGGTTTAAAACCGTGCGATCCTGCGGAATATTCGGCAATGCGTTTCCAAACGCAAGCAATACCGGCGTTTCAGACGGCATGGGGTCGATAGGCAACCAGACTTCATGCGGAATAAAGCTTTCGGGAATCTGCTGCCACAAATCAACGTCGAGTTGCTGTACTGCCGCAGCAGAATCCGACCACACCAAAATCTGCCCGCCATCGCGTATGGCGTGTGCAATCAAGCGGCAGGCAAAGGCGGCCGGCTGGGCAACGTGTGTATAAAAATTGGCTTTAGGCATGGCGTATTCTTTCGTTTAGGCAATGGATTTACTGTTTTCAGACGGCCTTTTTGGTTTTCAACAATCTCAAGGCATTGCCCAACACCAGCAGCGAGCTGAAACTCATGCCGAGCGCGGCGATCCACGGGGTAACGTAACCAAACACGGCCAGCGGAACGGCAACCAGATTGTATGCGCTCGCCCAAGTCAGGTTTTGGCGGATGATTTGATGGGTACGGCGTGCCTGTTCCATCATCACGGGCAAAACGTTCAAATCATCATTGAGCAAAACCACATCGGCCCCGTCTCGCGCCACATCGGCACTCGTGGCCACGGCTGCCGATACGTTTGCTTGGGCAAGGACGGGGGCATCGTTAATCCCGTCGCCAATCATCATGACTTTACGTCCTTGTTTTTGCAGATTTTCCACATAAGCCAGCTTGTCTTCCGGCGTGGCTTCGGCACGATAGGCATCCAATCCCAGCTCTTGCGCGACTTGGGCTACGGCAGCTTGACGGTCGCCGCTTAAAAGGTGCAGACGGATGCCGTGCTGTTTCAGGTTTTGCAACATTTCAGCGGCGCTGTCTTTGATTTGGTCTTCCAATAAAAAGGCCGTCTGAAAACCGCTTTGATTGCCCAAGAAAATAATGCCGCCTGTGTGGTCGATATGGGCAAATGTTTCAGGCAGATTACCGGCAATTTCCGAAACAAACGCCGCTTTGCCCAAAGCCCAAACTTGGGTTTCGCCATCAAATTCAATTTGCGCGCTGACACCGTACCCAATACGGTTGACCCGTTGCTTCACTTTCACATCAAGCGCGGATACAGGGCCGTCTGAAAGCGTATGGTTCAAAATGGCACGGGCGATGGGGTGCTCGGATTGCTGTTCCAATGCCTGGGCGATAGCAAGGGCTTGGACTTCGTTCAGACGGCCTGCTGACAACATACGGCTGACGGAAAGCTGCCCTTTGGTCAGCGTACCGGTTTTATCGAACACGACATCGTCAATTTGGGCAAGCGTTTCCAGGCTTTGTTTGCCGCTGATGAGAATGCCGTCTTTGGCAAGTGCGCCGGTCGAAGCAGCCAGCGCAGTCGGGGTAGCGAGCGACAAGGCGCACGGGCAGGTGATGACCAGCAGGGCAACGGTAATCCACAAGGCGGTGTGTGCATCTGCATACCAAGCCCAGCCGATAAAAACAGGAATCGCAAGCAAGAGTTCGCCAAACACAAAACTGGACGCGTATTTCTCGGCCAACTCGGCGGCACGCGGTTTTTGCGCCAACGCGCGGTCAAGCAGTTTGACGATATAGGACAGGCGCGTGTTGCCGCCGGTATGGTCAGTGCGGATGATTAAAGGGCTGCTGGTGTTGAGCGTGCCGGCGGTTACTTTTTCAGACGGTCTTTTCACGATAGGCAGGCTTTCACCGGTCAACATGGCTTCGTTAACTTCGCTTTCGCCGGACAAAACCGTACCGTCCACCGGAATGACTTCGCCAGGCTTCACAACAATCGTATCGCCGATATTGAGGCGGACGACTGCAGCTTCCTCGATGGCTTCGCTTTCCGGATAAGACGGCAAACGGTGGCAGAATGCCGGAACCAGTTTGACCAACCGCTCCGCCGCATCGCCTGCTTTGCGTCGGGCAATCTGTTCCATAAAACGCCCGCCCAACAAGAAAAACAGCAGCATAGCGATGGATTCAAAATACATGCCCTGCCCTGCGTTGGTAGCCAAGCTGTAAATACCGGCGATAAAGGTCATCACAATGGCAATGGCAATCGGCGTATCCATGCCGACACGGCGGTTTTTCCAGTCACGCCATGCGCCGCGGTAAAACGGCAACGCGCTGTAAAACACAACGGGCAACACCATCAAAAAGCCGCCCCAATGCAGGATTTCCAAATAAAGCGGCTCGATGTCGCCGCCGTAAAAATAAGTCGGCAGGGCAAACATCATCGTCTGCATCATGCCCAGACCGGCCACGGCCAATCTGACGATAAACTGTTTGCGTTCCTTCTGCGCCTGCACTTCGATTTTTTGCGCATCATAAGGCGCGGCGGTATAACCGGTTTGGCGGATTTTCAGCAAAATGTCCGACAATTCAATGTGGGCGCTGTCCCACACCACTCGGCAGCGGTGGGTACTGTAATTCAAATCCACACGCACTACGCCCTTCATACGCAACAACTGCTGCTCAATCAGCCACACACACGCGGCGCAGGTAATGCCGCCCAGCATTAACACCGCCTCGCGCTCATCCCCTGCACCGACCTCGACAAAATCAGCCTGCACTTCGGGCAAATCGTATAGCTTTAATTGCGACAACACTTCCGGTGGCGGCAATTCGGATTTTTCCGCGTCTGCGGTACGCTGTTTGTAATAATTACCCAAACCGGCATCAATAATACTCTGCGCCACCGCTTGGCAACCGGCGCAGCAGGTTTCGTGTTCTTCGTCTTCAAAACGAACCGTCAAATGCAGATGCTCCGGGACTTCAAGTCCGCAATGGAAGCAGTTTTTTTGGGGATGTGTGGAAGATATCATAATGTGTTCGATTTATTTTTCAGACGGCCTGAAACAATCATTTCAGGGTGTTACATTTTAGCAAAAAGCGTTTTTCCGCCTCATTTCATTTACTTTTGAATTAATAGACTGTCGAATTTTATAAAAAATATGGAAAACAAAGTATTGACCGTTTATCAAATGATGAACGGTAACATATAAATACCGTTTATCTTTAAAAACTTCCAATTATTTTAATGTAAAAATGGAACTTTTTTAAAAAATCCAATACATTTTTTATTGACCTCAATCCATTTAAGCAGCATACTTTAGCCATTCCGCGAAGACGGAAATAAAAAAAACACACATTTACTTATAACACTAACTTATTGGGAAACCTCACCATGATTGATCGCCTTATGCCTATCTTCGCCGTTATCGGCATTTTGTCCAGCACTGTATACCTGAGCCTCGCCGCTTGGATGCTTTACGAAAGCGTGTTCAAAAAGAAAAGCCCTCTGTCGGCATAATCCTCGGATTTAAAATTTTACGGTAAGGCCGTCTGAACATTCAGACGGCCTTGTTTCATTCCATACTATCAAGCACTTGATTGTACGGCCAATTCAATCATCGCTTCGCGCAAACCGTCCAAACCCAAACTTTCGGCAACGGAAACATTCACGCCGACGGCATGCCCGAAATTGTCGCGCAAAATGCCTGCTTCACGCATACCCGACGGCAGCAAATCAATTTTGTTGTACACCACTAATTGCGGAATCTCATGCGCGCCAATTTCTTCCAAGACTTCGTTGACATCGTCCATCTGCCGTTCAAAATCGGGATTGGACGCATCAACGACGTGCAGTAGCACATCCGCCATCGCCGTCTCTTCCAAGGTGGCGGAAAACGCCGATACCAGCTTGTGCGGCAAATCGCGGACGAAGCCGACGGTATCGGTCAAAATCACGCTCGCCTCGTGCGACAGAAAAAGCCGACGCGCTGTGGTATCCAAAGTGGCAAACAACTGGTCTTTCGCCAATACGTCTGCTTTGGTCAGGCGGTTGAACAGGCTGGATTTTCCGGCATTGGTATAACCGACAATGGCAAAGGTTTTCAGACGGCCGCTCATGCGCGATTTGCGGCGCGTGGCGCGTTGTTTGCGGACATCGGCAAGCTGTTTTTTCAATGCCGTGATTTTTTGTCCGATTAAACGGCGGTCGGTTTCCAACTGGGTTTCGCCCGGCCCTTTCAAGCCGATACCGCCCTTCTGACTTTGCAGGTGTCCATAACCGCGTACCAGCCGTCCGCTCAAATGGTTCAACTGAGCCAGCTCCACCTGCAACTTACCTTCCTGCGATTGGGCGCGTTTGGCAAAAATCGCCAAAATCAAACCCACTCTGTCGAGGACGCGGCATTGAAGCTCTTTTTCCAGATTACGCTCTTGTGTCGGCGTGAGTTCGTGGTTGAACACGACCAGCCCGACATCATGCTGCTTGACCACTGCCGCCAACTCTTCCGCCTTGCCCGTACCGACAAACAAAGCCGGATGCGGTTTGTCGCGACGTGAAGTTTCGATAGAAACCAAATCGCCGCCAGCCGCGTTTACCAATTCTGCCGCTTCGGTCAAGGCCGTCTGAAAGCCGCGTTCGCGCGTTTCGTTTGCGCCGGAATAGTCCGCCGTCAGCATTACGCCGACCAAGAGGACGCGTTCGGGCTTTTCCAAAGATTTATCGACGGAAAACAGATTGCGCTTGCTCAAAAAATTTCCTTTCAGACGGCCTGACGGCTGGGTCAAAGTGCTGATTAACGGTTTTTCAAAATATCGGCAAAATATTCGGTCACTTCCGCCAAACGTCCACCCTGCTCGGCATAAGGCTGCATGACGGCCACCAGCTGCTCCAATACTTCGCGCGTTTCGGTTTGCGCGTGTTCGCGGTAGAGCCACATATTTTGCATGGTCACCGTGGTCAATTCCTCGCGTACATTCAGCAAGAGCAAGTGTCGGCAAGACTCATAGCCTTGACGCAAATCTCCGGCCGCATAGGCGGTAACCGACAATTCATAGTCGATGTCCAACTGATAAACATTGCTTTGGACAAAAAGAATATCGTCTTTTGGGAACGGGATACGTTTCGCCATCAGACCGATCGCATGGGAAATGCGGTATTTCCCTTCCTGGCGCAACATGGTTTGCGCAAGGTAGAGACATTCGGCACGGCGCGGGTTGTAATCGTAGCCTGCCAACCAAGTCGCCAAGGCTTCATCGCGTTTGCCCATTAATTTGTAGCACTCGCCCAGCTGTTGGTAAGAAACCGACACTTCCTCGATCCAACCGCCCAACTCGATGCGTTTTTTAAACCATTCGCTCGCACGCTCGGGCATATCAGAGTCCCAATAAGAACGCGCCGCATAAAAGGCGTAACGCGGTTTCAGGTCTTCATCTTCAGGGCTGTAAAACGCTTTTTCCAAAGAAACCGCGTCAAGCAGGTATTTGTTCGCCATATTGCTGCGTGCGCCGAAACGGCCACTGAGAACCGTATAGTCACCATGAAGCGTGGCTTCGCTGGTATCTTGTTTATCGGTTTCGATAAATTCGTGCAACACGCCGCGCCAGTAGAATGTACCGTCATTGCGCAACAACAGCGGACGGTAATAAACCACGCTGCCCATGGCATTTCTCATGCGGAGGCGGTAACGGTCGACGGTCAGTTCGGGTAATTCCAATTTGCCTTCAAAGCGGTCGTCTGCATCAAAAATCAACACGTAATCGGTTTTGCCTTTTGCGTGTTTCAACGCCTGATTGCGGTTGTATGCAAAATTTTGCCAACCATCATGATGAATCTCGCCTGCGATGCCCTTTGCATCGAAAAAGCGGCGGATCACGCCGACGGTATCATCGGTCGAGCCGGTGTCGCTGATGACGTAGTAGTCAAGTTTGATGTGGTCAGTGATGTTGGCCAGTGTTTCTTCGATGATTGCCGCTTCGTTTTTGACAATCATATTCAAGCAGATGGTTTGGGACATTTTCAATAGCCGCATTGGTTTGGAAAGGTATTATTTTACTTTAGCATTTTGTTTTTTGCACACAAAATACTCAGGCCGTATGAAGATTGCCTTTCAGACGGCCTGAAGTTTATTTTGCCTTATCTTTTTTCCTGACGGCGTATCAGATACACCGCCAACAGTGCAAACAAAACCGTCGGCAATGCGCCTGCCAAAAACGGCGGCACGCCGTACAACTGGCTGGTAAAGCCGAAGAGCCGTCCGGCAAAGTGGAACAGCAAACCGAGACAGATACCGCCGAAAAGTTTCAAGCCCATATTGCCGTGGCGTGTGGTTTGCGGGGTAAAGGCGAAGGCAACAAGCGCCATCACCCATGCGGCAACGGGATATACCAGCTTGCGCCACCATGCGATGGCATAGACTTGGGTATTTTGGTTGTTTTTTTCCAGATGGTCGATGTAGGTGGTCAATTCGCCGACAGACATTTGGTCGGGCTTGACGAGCAATACATCCATCAGGTTGCGTTTGACGGAAATCGGCCAGTTTTCTTCAGTGGCAGTAGAAACTTCGACTTTATCTTCGCCCAATATGCTGCGGCGGATATTTTTCAGCTGCCAACTGCCGTCTGGATTCAAAACGGCTGATTCTGCTTCCGCCGCTTGGGTCAGTTCGTTTTTATCGTTGCGCTGCCAAATTTTGATGCCCAAAAGCGTATGGTCGGGCAACATTTCGCGCACGTTGATGATGCTGTTTTTTTCTTTCAGCCAAAGGCCGGTATTGCCGGTACTGATTTTGCCGTTGATGGCCGCGGCTTTGATGTTTTCGGCTTTTTGGCTCAGCGTGGGCGCAACCCATTCGCCAAGTGCAACGGTGGCAATGGCGAAAATCAAACCAAACTGCGACAGAATCAACAGCAGCTTTTTGGTGCTCATGCCGCTGGCTTTGATAACGGTCAGCTCGCTGCCGGAAGCCAGTTGGCTGAGGGAAATCAGGCCGCCGATCAAAACGGCAAGCGGCATCAGTTCATATGCGCGCGCAGGCATCTGCATTAAAACATACTGCCCCAATTTTGCGCCGTTATAGCTGCCTTTTCCAAGATCGCCGACTTCGTTGATGATTTCAAAAAAGCTGTACAAAGCGAGGAAGGCAAGGAGGGCGTAAACCGCCATAACCGCCATTTGACGGATGATGTAACGTGAAATCAGGTTCATTTTCCGCCTTTCAATGTCAGACTTTTGGCAACCGCCTGCCAGAAGGGTTGGCTGGGCATACTGCGCACGCGTAGCAGGACGACGGCAATCACAAACATGATGATGTGCATAGGCAGCAGTCCGAGCCAAAAATGGATTTTGCCGTCTTCCACAGCATTGCGCAGGAAGGTCAGCCCGTTTTGGTAAACCAAAAACAAACCGATGGCAATCAAGATATTGTAGGTATGGCCGCTGCGCGGATTGAAATAAGAAAGCGGCACGGCAAGCAGACACAACAACAAAACGCTGACGGTCAAGGAAATACGCCACATCAATTCCGCTTGATGTTGGGGATTGCTGCTGCCAATCAGTTGGGCGGTCGGAATGGTACGGCGATGTGAAACAGGGTCGATAAGTTTGGGCGTGGTGCTGATAATCAGGCTGAGATGTTGAAAAGAAACGCGGTTGTAATCGGCTTTGCCGGGCGTACCGCTGTAACGGTAGCCGTCGCGCAATTCAAGCGTGCGTTTGTTGTCGGTCAGCGAAAAATTGCCCTCTTTGGCAAAAACGATGTTGTCATTGCCGTTTTTATCCTGCTCGCGCAGGAACAGGTTTTTCATGATGCCGGATTCAGTATCGAAGGTTTCGACAAAATAAACCCTGCCGTTGCGCTTACCCAAGCTATTGAACTCGCCGGCTTCCACCAAAGACAACTCCTGCTTCTGCTTCAAAATTTCGGCATATTCACGACTGCGTAACTCTGCCCACGGCATTACCCAAAGCTGCATGACGGCAATCAAAATGGCAAACGGCACGGCAAACTGCATGACCGGGCGTATCCATTGTTTCAATGCCAATCCGCAGGAAAGCCAGACCGACATTTCGCTGTCGCGCCAGTAGCGGGTCAATACGGTCAACGTACTGATAAATGCGGTCAACACCAGCAAAAGCGGGGTCATGCCGATTACCCAAAAGCCGACTAAAGCCAACACGGCATCGATGGCGACACGCCCGTCGGCTGCACGGCCAAGCAGGTTGATGGCCTGCGTGGACACCAATACCGCCAAGAGAACGACAAAAATGCCGACGGCGGTAAAGGAAAGTTCTTTAATAAAGTTTCTTTGGTAAATCATAAGATTGAGCGTGGTATACGGTTTATGGGAAACCTATATTTATTAATAAGGCTTCAGACGGCATGACACAAATGGAGTACAATGATTTTCATCTGTTCGGACGGCTGGTCAACAGGCCGTCTGAACAACCGACAACCGTTCCAATCAGGAGAATAAACGTGAAATTTAGCACAAAAGCCGAAACTTTGCAGGCTCAACAGGCAGGTGCGCAATTATTTGTCTGCGCCGAAGCATCGCAACTGAGCAACCCGACTGCCCTTGCCCTCTTCGCATCCCTTGAAGAAGGTCAAAATTTCGCCGACACCAAAATCCCGACGGACAACGGTTTGCAAGCCATTGCCGTCACCCGCCTCGAAAAAACCGACCGCACCGCATTGAACAAAGCTGCAGCCGAAGCCGCCAAATGGGCGCAAAATCAAGAAACGGTCAATGTGGACGTTTATGCCTTTGAAGAAGCGCAAGCGGCAGCCGTTGCCGAAGCGTTTGCGATTGCGTTCGGCAATACCGCCTACCGTTTCGACCGCTACAAAAAAGAAGCCAAACCGGCTAAATTTGCAGAAGCCGTGTTCCACAGCGCGCACGAAGCCGCCGTCAAAGAAGCCCTGCGCGTTGCCGAAGCGCAAGTTTACGGACAAAGCCTCTGCCGCGATTTGGGCAATGCCGCACCGAACGAATGCACGCCTGAATTCCTCGCGCGTACCGCCAAAGCCGAAGCCGAAAAACTGGGCGCACACGCCAAAATTATTGAAAAAGACTACATCAAAGAAAACATGGGTTCGTTCTGGTCTGTCGCAAAAGGCAGCGTCGAAGACCCATATTTGGTTGAACTGAGCTATTTCGGTGCAGCCGACAAAGAAGCCGCACCTGTGGTATTGGTCGGCAAAGGCATTACCTTCGACACCGGCGGCATCTCCCTCAAACCCGGTCTGAACATGGACGAAATGAAGTTCGATATGTGCGGCGCGGCAACCGTCATCAGTACCTTCTGCGCCGCCGTCAAACTGCAACTGCCGATCAACCTGATTGCCATCGTCGCCACTTGTGAAAACATGCCTTCCGGCGCAGCCAACAAACCGGGCGACGTCGTAAAAAGCATGAAAGGCTTGACCATCGAAGTGTTGAACACCGATGCCGAAGGCCGTCTGATTTTGTGTGACGCGCTCACTTACGCCGAACAATTCAAACCCAAAGCCGTTATCGACGTCGCCACCCTGACCGGTGCGTGCATCATCGCCCTGGGTCATGACGTCAGCGGCGTGATGGGCAACAATCAAGATTTGGTCGACAGCCTGCTGGCCGCTTCCCGCAACGTGGACGACAAAGCATGGCAACTGCCGCTCTTTGAGACCTACAAAGACCAACTCAAATCCAACTTTGCCGACATTCCAAACATCGGCACGCCGGGTGCAGGCACGATTACCGCCGCAACATTCCTGTCTTACTTTACCGAAGACTATCCATGGGCACACCTCGACATCGCAGGTACAGCATGGAAATCTGGCGGTGAAAAAGGCGCGACCGGCCGTCCTGTTCCTTTATTGCTGAACTATCTGCGCAATGTGAAATAAATCTTGGGGGAAGCCTGCGGGGTTAATCGTTTCAACCCTGCAGGCCGTCTGAAAACGGAATCCGCATTATCTGACTCAACCTGACAAACGGAGAACCACCATGAAACCACTATTTGCCGCATTATCTGTCGCCCTTCTGCTCGGCACATCCATAAGCGCTCAAGCTGCCGAACAAACCACTCCCACCGACCGCAGCATCCAAGTGTACAAAAAAGCCGACTTAGCTGAATGGAACCGCGAAAACGCAGCCGGAGGCCAAGGCCCCTTGCTCGGCAGCTTTGCCTTCACGCGCCATCAAACCGCCGACCAAGACGCATTCAAAGAAATCGGCTGGCTCACATTACCGCCGGGCGCCTCCATTGGGCAACACAAACATACCGGCAATGAAGACGTTTACATCATCGTATCCGGCAAAGGCCTGTTTACCGATAGCGAAGGCAAACAAACCGAAGTCGGCGCCGGCGACATTACCATCGCCCGCCCCGGCCAGTCCCATGCTTTGAAAAATATCGGCAAAAAGCCGTTGGTATTCCTTGATCTGATTGCCGAGACCGCTGGCGCTAAAGCCGCCGAAACCAAGTAATACTTTCAATGAAAGCAAACCATCTGCCATGACTTTCTGCCTTACCCAAACCAGGCAGCAGAGAGATTGTTCCGTTTTCATTTAAACCTACATACAAGCTAAAGGCCGTCTGAAAACCACGCTTCGTTTTCAGACGGCCTTTTTTCTCAAAAATCTTATCATATAAACAATGAAATGTTATATAATAACAGCCTTTCGAAATATGATGAGAAACTAAAATGACACAAACCACACTCAAACCCATTGTTTTATCTATTCTTTTAATCAGCACCCCCATCCTTTCCCAAGCGCATGAAACCGATCAGTCGGTGGACTTGGACGAGGTTACCGTCGTCGGCAAAAGCCGTCCGCGCGCGACTTCGGGGCTGCTGCACACTTCAACCGCCTCCGACAAAATCATCAGCGGCGATACCTTGCGCCAAAAAGCCGTCAACTTGGGCGATGCTTTGGACGGCGTACCGGGCATTCATGCCTCGCAATACGGCGGCGGCGCATCCGCTCCCGTTATTCGCGGTCAAACAGGCAGACGGATTAAAGTGTTGAACCATCACGGCGAAACGGGCGACATGGCGGACTTCTCGCCAGACCATGCCCTGATGGTGGACAGCGCCTTGTCGCAACAGGTCGAAATCCTGCGCGGCCCGGTTACGCTCTTATACAGCTCGGGCAATGTGGCGGGGTTGGTCGATGTTGCCGACGGAAAAATCCCCGAAAAAATGCCTGAAAACGGCGTATCGGGCGAAGCCGGATTGCGTTTGAGCAGCGGCAATTTGGAAAAACTGACGTCCGCAGGCATCAATATCGGTTTGGGCAACCACTTCGTGCTGCATACCGAAGGCTTGTACCGCAGATCGGGCGATTACGCCGTACCGCGCTATCAAAAAGAAGAAGGCCGTCTGAAACGACTGCCCGACAGCCATGCCGATTCAAAAACCGGCAGCATCGGCCTGTCTTGGGTGGGTGAGAAAGGTTTCCTCGGCGTGGCGTACAGCGACCGTCGCGACCGCTACGGCCTGCCTGCCCACAGCCACCTCTACGACGACTGCCACGCCGACATCATCTGGCAAAAAAGCTTGATTAACAAACGCTATTTGCAGCTTTATCCACACCTGCTGACCGAAGAAGACGTCGATTACGATAATCCGGGTTTGAGCTGCGGCTTCCACGACGACGATAATGCACACGCCCATGCCCACAACGGCAAACCGTGGATAGACCTGCGCAACAAACGCTACGAAATCCGCGCCGAATGGAAGCAGCCATTCCCCGGTTTTGAAGCCCTGCGCGTACACCTGAACCGCAACGACTACCACCACGACGAAAAAGCAGGCGATGCAGTAGAAAACTTCTTCAACAACAAAACACACAACGCCCGTATCGAGTTGCGCCACCAACCCATAGGCCGTCTGAAAGGCAGCTGGGGCGTGCAATATTTGGGACAAAAATCCAGCGCGCTCTCCGCCATTCCCGAAACCGTCCAACAACCGATGTTGATTGACAACAATGTCCGCCATTACAGCTTTTTCGGTGTAGAACAGGCAAACTGGGACAACTTCTCGCTTGAAGGCGGCGTACGCGTGGAAAAACAAAAAGCCTCCATCCAGTACGACAAAGCCCTGATTGATCGGGAAAACTACTACAACCAGCCCCTGCCCGACCTCGGCGCGCACCGCCAAACCGCCCGCTCGTTCGCACTTTCGGGCAACTGGTATTTCACGCCACACCACAAACTCAGCCTGACCGCCTCCCATCAGGAACGCCTGCCGTCAACGCAAGAGCTGTACGCACACGGCAAACACGTTGCCACCAATACCTTTGAAGTCGGCAACAAACACCTCAACAAAGAGCGTTCCAACAACATCGAACTCGCGCTGGGCTACGAAGGCGACCGCTGGCAGTACAATCTGGCACTCTACCGCAACCGCTTCGGCAACTACATCTATGCCCAAACCTTAAACGACGGGCGCGGCCCCAAATCCATCGAAGACAACAGCGAAATGAAGCTCGTACGCTATAACCAATCCGGCGCCGACTTCTACGGCGCGGAAGGCGAAATTTACTTCAAGCCCACGCCGCGCTACCGCATCGGACTTTCCGGCGACTATGTACGAGGCCGTCTGAAAAACCTGCCATCCCTACCCGGCAGGGAAGATGCCTACGGCAACCGTCCTTTCATCGCACAGGACGACCAAAACGCGCCCCGTGTTCCGGCTGCGCGCCTCGGCTTCCACCTGAAAGCCTCGCTGACCGACCGTATCGATGCCAATTTGGACTACTACCGCGTGTTCGCCCAAAACAAACTCGCCCGCTACGAAACGCACACACCCGGACACCATATGCTCAATCTCGGCGCAAACTACCGCCGCAATACGCGCTATGGTGAGTGGAATTGGTATGTCAAAGCCGACAACCTGCTCAACCAATCCGTTTACGCCCACAGCAGCTTCCTCTCCGATACGCCTCAAATGGGCCGCAGCTTTACCGGCGGCGTGAACGTGAAATTTTAAAATTGGACAGGCAAACAAAAAAGGTTTTCAGACGGCCGTCTGAAAACCTTTTTTCTTATTTTAACCAATCATTTAAAACTGACTATTAATCTTTCAACACATCTTGCACAGCCGCTTGAATTTTAGCCGCCGCTGCTTCGATTTGCTGCTGTTCGGTAGATTGGCTTACCACTGTTTCAACCGGAGCAGCTTGTGAAACTGGCGCGGCTTGTGGAGCTGCGGCTTTAGGCTCAGATTCAGCTTGCGGCGCAGTCAGCGGCAAACGCGCCAATACAGTGCTGACGCCGGTGACTTTATCGCCAATCGCCACTTGCACCTGCGCATCGACAGGCAGATACATATCCACGCGCGAGCCAAAGCGGATAAAACCATAGCGTTCGCCGCGAGACAGTTTCGCACCTGCTTGGGTGTAGCATAAAATACGGCGCGCCACCAAACCGGCTACTTGAACAAAAGTAATTTCACGACCAGAAGCCGTAGTCGCCAAAACCGCATTACGTTCATTTTCTGTGCTGGCTTTGTCCAAATCCGCATTCACGAATTTGCCTTTGTTATAGACCACTTTCGTTACCGTACAATCGGCAGGCGATTTTTGCGAATGCACGTTGAACACGTTCATAAAAATACTGATTTTCAAAGCATCGACATCACGATACGGATCGCGTGCGCGCTCGACCACCACGATACGGCCGTCAACAGGGCTCAACACCGCTTCAGGATTTTGCGGAATCTCACGCGCAGGGTCGCGGAAAAACTGCAAAGCAAATACAGTAAACACCCAAAACGGCAAAGACCACCAGCCGCAGCACATAGACACTAGCAGGCTCAAAGCCAAACCGCCGCCGATAATTGGCCAGCCCTCACGGGCAATAATCGGGTGGGGATACAAACGGTTCATCATTTATCCTTCATTTAATAATTTCAAAATTGCCGCCATTATATCTGAAACTCCAAACATTGAGGCCGTCTGAAATGTTCAGACGGCCGGTGTCTTTTGTAAAAAATACTCAACATAGATAAAGTTTCAGTTTCGGCAACACAATGACGCAGCGTCCTCAACACGCGGCTCACACGAGCCAACAATACGCTGCAAATATCATTTCGACCAAACCTCTGCCCTCGATTATCTCGACAAGCCCAGTATGACCGCCAATACCAGCCAAATCCAATGCCGACGGCGCGATGTAGAAAACAAAGCGCGCTGAGACAGCAAACGCGTTTGGCTCAACTGATACGCCACATCTGCGAGCTTAATCAACTGATTTCCCTGTCGTGTTTTGCTTTCTTCCGCTTTACGCAGTTTCAAATTTTCCGCTTCAATCCTCAGCCGCACCAGCTTGGCTTCTAAAAGCAGCAGCTCGCGCTCTTCTTCATACTCCTGTTGCTTCATCGTCCGTATCCTTGTCTATCTCACCGCGCAAATACGCAATGTCCGATCGAATATCCTGCAAGGTTTCAGCCACGCGACTGCCCTGCTCCCGATAGTCCGCCGATACTTTGCGGAACAATACAGCAATAATCAGCAGACTTACAAAGAAAATGCCGAAAAATACCCACAAAGCGGCCACATCCGACAGCACGCGGTTCAAGCCGAACAGCAAACCGACCAAGCCCACCATCAACAGCGCGCCGGACAACACCAGCCAAATCGCCAAACGGAACACATTCTCCGCCTGACGCGTCAAATCCAAGCCCAATACCTGCAAACGCAGCAGCAGCAAATCCGCGCCCTGATTCAACAAAGCCTTGCCATGTTCAAAACGCTGGCGAATTCCCATCTTAACTATCCTTTTTTTCAGGAAAACATAAGGCAGAGGCCGTCTGCACGGCGCAATGAAACCCATGATTTCATGTACACACCTGTTCAGACGGCCTTAACATATTCGCATTAACGGCGGTTCAACAACACACCGACAACCAAACCGGCCAATGCGGCAAAACCCATTGCGTAATATGGTTTTTCATGTACCACTTCATCAGCTTGTTTGGCACCGCGTTTCAAGCGCGCACCAGTATCTGATTCTAAATCGGAAAAAAGCTCTTTACCATCGTTAAATCGTTCGCTAATTTCTTCTTGAAAGCTGCTAAAACGCTCTTTGGCTTCTGCCAATTTTGCTTCCAATTTAGCGCGAATTTTACTACCTTCTTCCGAACCGGCTTCAACACCATTGCGGTACAGTTCGTCCACATCATCCATTACTTCTCGGATATCTTCCAACAAAGCATCACGACGTTTTTCAAAATTATGTTTTTTCATAATACATACTCTCCTATAGATTGATATGGTTACAGATTGTTCATCTGTTAATAACATTATAACCATTTATTTCCAAATAAACGTTAATTTAAATTAAATTAAGTGCTTATTCTGAAAACAAGTAAATGAAATTTAAAAAAAGGCCGTCTGAAAACTTCAGACGGCCTTTTCAATTCAGCTTAAAGACTTAAGTCTTATGCCAAACCTTTTGC
This sequence comes from Neisseria subflava, assembly GCF_003044935.1. Lineage (NCBI taxonomy): Bacteria > Pseudomonadati > Pseudomonadota > Betaproteobacteria > Neisseriales > Neisseriaceae > Neisseria > Neisseria subflava. Next base: position 1,114,187 of record NZ_POXP01000001.1, read on the forward strand.
TTTCAACACTTCCAGCATGGTAGTGCCCAACTCGGCAGGACTGCGGGTGTAAGCGATACCGGCTTTTTCGAAAGCGGCGAATTTTTCTTCGGCAGTACCTTTACCACCAGAGATAATCGCACCGGCGTGGCCCATACGTTTGCCTTTAGGAGCAGTAACACCAGCGATGTAACCTACAACAGGTTTGGTTACGTTGGATTGGATGTATTCGGCTGCTTCTTCTTCCGCAGTACCGCCGATTTCACCGATCATGATGATGGCATCGGTATCTGGGTCTTCTTGAAAGAGTTTCAGTGCGTCGATTTGGTTCATACCAGGAATCGGGTCGCCGCCGATACCGATACAGGTTGATTGACCCAAGCCCAGTTTGGTGGTTTGTGCCACGGCTTCGTAAGTCAATGTACCGGAACGGGAAATAATACCGATACGGCCAGGTTGGTGGATGTGGCCCGGCATAATACCGATTTTGCACTCACCCGGAGTAATCACGCCCGGGCAGTTAGGGCCGACCAAGCGGGTACCGTTGCCGTTGGTTTCCAAGTAACGTTTGGCTTTGAGCATGTCCAGAGTAGGCACTCCTTCGGTAATCACAACGACCAAGCCTACGCCTGAATCAACTGCTTCAACGATAGAATCCAAAACAAACGGAGCTGGAACGTAAATTACGGATGCGTCCGCGCCGGTTTCTTTAACGGCTTCTTTCATAGTGTTGAATACAGGCAGGTTCAGGTGGGTTTGACCGCCTTTACCCGGGGTAACGCCGCCGACAACTTTAGTGCCGTAAGCCAGAGCTTGTTCGGAGTGGAAAGTACCGTTTTTACCGGTGAAACCTTGAACCAATACTTTGGTGTCTTTATTAATCAATACGCTCATTCTTTTCTCCTTAGGCGTTTACGGCTGCAACAATTTTTTCGGCTGCGTCATTCAGGCCGTCTGCAGAAGTCAGTTTCAGACCTGATTCGTTCAGGATTTTCGCGCCGAGTTCGGCGTTGTTACCTTCCAAACGAACAACGACAGGAACGTTGACGTTGATTTCTTTAACGGCTGCCACGATGGCTTCCGCAATCATGTCGCAACGTACGATACCGCCGAAGATATTGATCAATACGCCTTTAACGGATTTGTCTTCCAGAATCAGTTTGAACGCTTCAACCACGCGGTCTTTGGTTGCGCCGCCGCCAACGTCCAAGAAGTTGGCAGGTTGGCCGCCTTTGAGTTTGATGATGTCCATAGTAGCCATCGCCAAACCGGCACCGTTAACCATACAGCCGATGTTGCCTTCCAGGGCAACATAGTTCAGGTCGAATTCAGAAGCTTTCAGCTCACGTTCGTTTTCTTGAGATTTGTCGCGCAATTCAGCGATTTTTGGCAGGCGGTAGAGCGCGTTGCTGTCGATGCCGATTTTGCCGTCCACGCAAGCCAGTGCGCCGTTTTCGCGAACTGCCAGTGGGTTTACTTCAAACAGGGCGAAGTCGTTTTCGATAAACGCTTTGTACGCACCGGTCATCAGTTTGACGAACTCGTTGATTTGTTTGTCTTTTAAGCCCAGTTGGAACGCAACTTCGCGAGCTTGGCAAGGTTGCAGGCCAACCAGCGGATCAACGGTTACTTTGAAGATTTTTTCTGGAGTTTCGGCAGCAACTTTTTCGATTTCCACGCCACCTTCGGTAGAAGCCATGAATGTAACGCGGCGGGTAGAACGGTCAACCACTGCGCCCAAGTACAGCTCGGTTTGAACCGGATACATATCTTCGCAAACCAAAACGCTGTTGACAGGTTGGCCGTTGGCATCGGTTTGGTAAGTTACCAAGTTGGTGCCAATCAGGCTTTCAGCCACTTCTTTAGCTTCTTCGCGGCTTTTAACGACTTTTACGCCGCCCGCTTTACCGCGGCCGCCGGCGTGTACTTGTGCTTTGACAACAGCGAATTTGCCGCCCAATTTGTCGTAAGCTGCAGCGGCTTCTTCGCCGTTGTGTGCCAAAATACCGCCTTGTACGGGCAAACCGTAGCTAGCCAGCAGTTCTTTAGCCTGATACTCGTGTAAATTCATGGATTTCTCCTTAAGGTGAGTGGGTTTTAGGAATCGCCCTGCGGCCAATCCCATATTTTCAGACGGCCCTACTATTTACTGAAGGGCAACCACATCCGCGCCAGCAGATACATGGTTGCGCCGCCTCCCCCGAGAATAAAAAAGACAATGCCTTTTTTACGCGAATTCGGGCAGAGCAGATAAACGGCAAGGCTGAAACTGATAAACAACAATGCCACGCGCCAAACCAATTCTTTATCTTTGAAACGGTTGAGCGTATAAGTTTCGGTCATCATCACATACATTTGCCACAATGCGGCCATACACATGCTGATGATGCCCATCGGTATAAAGAAAATACCGACTATTTCTTTGTTCATAACGAATGTAAATGCTGTTTGTTTGCCTGACGGAATTATAAATCAGAAAACGAAGCTCTCGAAACATTCAATTTGTCGAAGGTCTTAAAGCCGTCTGAAAAGTTTCAGACGGCTTTAATGTCTATCAACCGTGCAAAGCGCGTTTGTCGGCCGCCAATGCAGCTTCGTGAACCACTTCGGACAAGGTTGGGTGAGCATGGATAATGCGGGCAATATCTTCGCTGCTGGCGAAGAATTCGAGCGCAGTCACGCCTTCGGTAACCAATTCGCTGACAACCGGGCCGATCATGTGTACGCCCAAGATGCGGTCGGTTTTGGAATCTGCCAACACTTTAACCGTACCTTTGGCTTTGCCCATTGCCAATGCGCGACCGTTTGCACCGAAACCTGAAGTACCTTTTTTGTACTCCACGCCTTCGGCTTTGAGCTGCTCTTCGGTTTTACCCACCCAAGCGATTTCAGGGTCGGTGTAAATCACGAATGGTACGTTGTTGAAGTCGATATGCGGTTTTTGACCGGCAATGCGTTCGGCAACGGCAACGCCTTCGTCGCTGGCTTTGTGTGCCAACATCGGGCCGCGAACCACGTCGCCGATTGCCCATACGTTAGGCAGGTTGGTACGGCATTCGCCATCTACTTTGATAAAGCCGCGTTCGTCTTTTTCCAAGCCTACGGCTTCGGCGTTCAGGCCTTTGGTGTTTGGAATACGGCCGATGGCAACGATCAGTTTGTCGAATACTTCGGTTTTGGCTTCGCCGGCAGCTGTTTCGTAAGCAACGGAAACGCCTTTGCCTTCAGATTTGATGTCACCGATTTTCACGCCCAATTCGATGCTCAGACCTTGCTCTTTGGTGAAGTATTTGAAGGCTTCTTTGGCGATTTGTTGGTCTGCGGCAGCCAGGAAGGTCGGCGCGGCTTCAAGAATGGTAACTTCTGCACCCACGCGGTTCCATACGGAACCCATTTCCAAACCAATCACGCCGGAACCGATCACGCCGAGTTTGGCAGGTACTTCGGTCAGGTTCAATGCGCCTTCGTTGTCCAACACGTTCACGTTGTCGATAGCGACTTGTGGCAGCGGACGCGGTACGGAACCGGTCGCTACGATGACGTGTTTGGCTTCGATAACGGTTTTCTCGCCTTTGTTATCGACTTCGATTTGGTAAGCATCGCCATTTTTACCGGCAAAGGAAGCAGTACCGAACAGGCTGGTAACTTTATTTTTTTGGAACAGGAATTTCACGCCGCCGGTCAGCTTGGTCACGATGGCATCTTTGCGCTCAATCATTTTGGCCGCGTCGAATTTTACGTCGCCGACAGTGATACCGTGTTCTGCAAAATCGTGTTGCGCAGCGTGGAAATGTTCGCTGGATTGCAACAAGGCTTTGGAAGGGATACAGCCTACGTTCAAGCAAGTACCGCCCAATGCTGGGGCGTTGCCCGCTTTGTTAACGCCTGCGTCAACGCAAGCGGTTTTGAAACCCAGTTGCGCGGCACGAATGGCGGCAACGTATCCGCCCGGGCCTGCACCAATCACTACTACATCATATTGAGACATCGTGTCATCCTTTGTTTTTGCAGTATCTCAAAATAAAAACGATACTTTTTGTTTCTTTTTTATTTTGAATGACTGCGTTTTGATGGTTTTAAGAAAAGGCCGTCTGAAAGTCCATATCTGCCGATTCATTCGAATCAAATGTTTCAGACGGCCTCAATCGTTTGTTGAGCCTATTGTAGCACGATACTACATTACGCCACATCTAAATAAAAATTCAGACGGCCTTTTCATTAACAAATAAAAGGCCGTCTGAAACGATTACAGATCCAACAACAGGCGGGCTGGGTCTTCCAACGCGTCTTTAATGGCTACCAAGGTCAATACAGCTTCGCGGCCGTCAATGATACGGTGGTCGTAAGACAGAGCCAGATACATCATTGGACGGACAACAACTTGGCCGTTTTCAACCACAGCGCGCTCTTTAGTGGCGTGCATACCCAAAATCGCAGATTGAGGCGGGTTGATGATCGGGGTAGACATCATAGAACCGAAAGTACCGCCGTTGGTGATACTGAAGGTACCGCCGGTCAGATCTTCGATAGCGATTTTGCCGTCTTTAGCTTTTTTCGCGTAATCAACAATTGCTTGTTCGATGTCGGCAATGCTCATTTGGTCGGCATCGCGCAGGATTGGCACAACCAAACCGCGTGGGCTGCCAATTGCGATACCGATGTCGAAGTAGCCGTGGTACACGATGTCTTTGCCGTCAACAGAAGCATTCACAACCGGGTATTTTTTCAGGGCGGCAACAGCGGCTTTAACGAAGAAGGACATAAAGCCCAGTTTCACGCCGTGTTCTTTCTCGAATTTATCTTTGTACTTCGCACGCAAGTCCATGATTGGTTTCATGTTGACTTCGTTGAATGTAGTCAAAATGGCGTTTTCTTGTTGAGAAGCCAGGAGGCGTTCTGCAACACGGGCACGCAGGCGGCTCATTGGTACGCGTTCTTCAGGACGTGCGCCGGCAGGAAGTGCAACAGCAGGAGCAGCGGCTGCGGCAGGTTTGGCAGCGGCATTTTGTACGTCTTCTTTCAATACGCGACCGTCACGGCCGGAACCTTGCAATGCGTTCACGTCAACACCGGTCTCGGCAGCCAGTTTGGCGGCGGCAGGCATCGCGGCGTTGTTTTGTGCAGCAGCAGGAGCGGCAGCCGGGGCAGCTTCGGCAGGAGCGGCTGCAGGTGCTTCAGCGGCGGCAGTAGCAGCGGTATCGATGCGTGCCAAAACTTGATCGGCAACAACGGTTTCACCGTCTTGCGCTACGATTTCAACCAATACGCCGGCTTGTGGAGAAGGTACTTCCAAAACCACTTTGTCAGTTTCGATATCGATCAGGATTTCGTCACGGGCAACGGCTTCGCCAACTTTTTTCTTCCATTCCAAGAGCGTGCCTTCAGATACGCTTTCAGACAGCATAGGTACTTTTACATCAATAATCATTTTGTGTCTCCAATGGCCCTTTCAGACGGCCTGTTGTGTGTTTTTAATTCTGCATATGGGTATTCCGCCTGAGCAGACTCAGACGGAATGCTACTTGGTTTACAATGCCAAAGCGTCTTCAACCAATTGTTTCAATTGAGCAATGTGTTTGCTTGAGTAGCCCACTGCAGGTGATGCGCTGCTTGGACGACCGGCATAAGACAGTTTTTGCTCTTCGCTGATAACGTCTTCGATGCGGTGGCGGATTTGGTAGAACGCGCCTTGGTTTTTCGGCTCTTCTTGTGCCCAAACCACAGATTTTGCGTTCGGATATTTCGCCAGCTCAGCTTTAACCTCTTCGTATGGGAACGGATACAGCTGCTCAACGCGGACGATAGCGACATCATCTTCCAGTTTACGCTCGGTACGGCCTGCTTCCAAGTCATAGTAAACCTGACCGGCACACAATACCACACGTTTCACGCTGTCGTTGCTTACGCGTTCGGCGGTATCGCCGATAACCGGACGGAAAGTCGAACCTTCGGTGAAGTTTTCCAGCGGGCTCATTGCACCTTTAAAGCGCAACAGGCGTTTGGACATGAAAATCACCAGCGGTTTGCGGTATGAACCCAAGACTTGACGTTGCAAGAGGTGGAACATTTGCGACGCTTCAGACGGCATGATGACTTGCATATTGTTCTCAGAACACAGTTGCAACCAACGTTCTACACGTGCAGAAGAGTGCTCAGGGCCTTGACCGTCGTAACCGTGCGGCAGGATGGTGGTCAGACCGCACAAGCGACCCCACTTGGTTTCGCCTGAAGACAGGAATTGGTCAATAGTCACTTGCGCGCCGTTGGCGAAGTCACCGAATTGCGCTTCCCAAATGGTCAGCTTGTCAGGAGCGGAGCAGGCAAAGCCGTACTCGAACGCCATTACGGCTTCTTCGTTCAAGATAGAGTCGATAACCAGGAACTCGCCCAAGCCTTCGCCCATGTTGCGCAGAGGAACATAAGTACCGTCGTCCCATTTTTCGCGTTTTTGATCGTGCAGAACGGCATGACGGTGTGAGAATGTACCGCGGCCGGAGTCCTCACCAGAGATACGCACGCCATGACCTTTGGTCAGCAGGCTTGCGTATGCGAGGGTTTCGGCCATACCCCAGTCGATGGCTTGTTTGCCGGATGCCATGGCTTTACGCGCTTCGATCACACGTTTTGCAGTCGGATGCAGGGCAAAGCCTTCCGGTACGGCGGTAAATTTCTCGGTAAGACGCTCGATGTCGGCGGCAGGCAAACCGGTTTCGATTTTTTCGCGCCAATCTTTACCTTGGTATTTACTCCAGTCGATTTGTGTGCGTTGGAAGTTGCTCAAAGTTGTTTGTTCAACATGTTCGCCTTTGTCCAAAGCATCACGGTAGGCTTGGATGTAACCGTCAGCCTCAGCTTGAGTTACCACGCCTTCGGCAATCAGTTGCTCGGTGTACAAAGCACGCGCACCCGGGTGTTGCGATACTTTTTTATACATCATCGGTTGGGTCAAGGTCGGATCATCGCCCTCGTTGTGGCCCCATTTACGGTAGCAGACAACGTCGACCACGATGTCTTTATGGAATTTTTTGCGGTAATCCAAGGCAGCTTGGATGGCAAAGCAAACGCGTTCAGGATCATCGCCATTCACATGGATAACCGGAGCGGAAACCATTTTTGCGATATCGGTACAGTGTACGGTTGAACGGGTATCGCGGGTATCGGAAGTCGTAAAGCCGATTTGGTTATTGATCACGATGTGAACAGTACCGCCGGTGGTATAACCGCGTGTTTTAGACAGGTTGAATGTTGCTTGGTTAACACCCAAACCGATAAATGCGGAGTCACCGTGAATCAATACTGGCAAAACTTTATCGCGGCCGTTTTCGCCCAAACGTTTTTGTTTGGCGCGCGCAGAACCTTCCACTACTGGGTTAACAATTTCCAAGTGTGACGGGTTAAATGCCAAAGAAACGTGCATTGGGCCGTGCGGAGTGGCGATGTCGGAGCTGAAGCCCATGTGGTATTTCACGTCGCCGCTAGGCAATTTGATTTCGGCACGGCCTTCAAATTCGGCAAACAGATCAGCCGGTTTTTTACCCAAAATGTTAACCAAAACATTCAGACGGCCACGGTGTGCCATACCGATGATGACTTCTTCCACACCGTCTTTACCGGCGTTTTGAATCAGGTAATTCAAACCAGCAATCGCGCTTTCGCCGCCTTCTACACCAAAGCGTTTTTGACCGACATATTTGGTATGCAGGTAGCGTTCCAGAGTTTCGGCAGCAGTCATTTCTTTCAAGATACGGCGTTTTTGTTCAACGTTGTAGCTTGGCGTAGACAGTACGCTTTCAAAATAATTGCGAACCCAGCGGCGCTCTTCGGTATTTGGAATGTAGATGTACTCTACCGCAATATGGCCGCAGTAGGTTTGTTTGAGGTTGCTGATGATTTGGGACAGAGGCAGTTTGCTCTGACCGGAAAAATCGCCCTCGCCCATATTGAACTGAAGCGCCATATCGGCATCTGACAGACCGTGGAATTTAGGATCGAGAGCTTCGATATTTTGAGGAGGGATACGTTTGAGCGGATCAAGTTGGGCTGCACCCACGCCTTGGATACGATAGGCAGAAATCAGTCGCAAAACGCTGACTTGCTTTTTCATCATTGCCTCATCCACACCGCCTGCGACGGCTGCGGCAATTTTCTTTTTAGCCAAAGTGGCAAATGATTCACGAATCGGTGTATGGGCAACATCGACAGCGACTGCGCCCGGCTGTTTACTCAAATCGGTAAAGTACTGTTTCCATTTTTCATCGACAGATTCCGGATTATCCAGAAACTTTTCATACAACTCCTCGATGTATGGCGCATTAGAACCAAACAGATAAGAGAAATTGAGTTTTTCGTCCATCATGGCGTGAGCTCTTTTCTTTAAAATATAAACAAAGGGTAGAATCCCGTGTTCTCCGAACGGAATTCAGGCCGTCTGAAATGACACTTTATTCTACCCTATTTCAAATCAAATTACCTGCTATCAACTTAATTAATTACGACCAACCTCATTGAAAACGGCAATTCGATTTTTTCAAACGACTTTTCAACAATATATTAATGTATTGTCTATTAGCGTTTATCTACCGGAACGTAATCGCGACGTTCTGCACCGGTATACAGTTGACGTGGGCGACCGATTTTCAGTGCCGGATCGCTAATCATTTCATGCCAATGAGAAATCCAACCTACACTGCGCGACAATGCGAAGATAACGGTAAACATTTCAGTTGGAATGCCCAATGCGGACAAGACGATACCGGAGTAGAAATCGACGTTTGGATACAGCTTGCGCTCAACAAAGAATGGATCTTTCAGTGCTATTTGTTCCAATTCCATCGCCAGCTTGAATTTAGGACTGTCTTCCAAGCCCAATTCTTTCAAGACTTCATAACAGGTTTCGCGCATGATGTTGGCTCGTGGGTCCATATTGCGGTATACGCGGTGACCGAATCCCATCAGACGGTATCTGCGTTGTTTCACGCCTTCCATGTATGCAGCAACATTAGACACATCGCCGATTTCATCCAACATTTTCAACACAGCTTCGTTTGCACCGCCGTGTGAAGCACCCCACAGACAGGCGATACCGGCAGCGATACAGGCAAACGGGTTCGCGCCGGAAGAACCGGCCAAACGCACGGTTGAAGTTGACGCGTTTTGCTCGTGATCAGCATGCAAAATAAAGATGCGGTCGAGCGCGCGGGCCAAGACTGGATTAGGTTTGTATTCTTCACACGGTGTGGCAAACATCATGTGCAAGAAGTTTTCAGCATAGGAAAGGTTATTTTTTGGATAATTGAACGGCAAACCGTTGGAATAACGGTAACACATTGCCGCAATGGTCGGAATTTTGGAGATTAAGCGGTAAATCGCGATTTTGCGGTGTTCAGGATTGGTAATATCCAAGCTGTCTTGATAGAAAGCAGACAAAGCGCCAACCACACCCACCATCATCGCCATCGGGTGCGCATCGCGACGGAAACCGCGGAAGAACCAAGTCAACTGTTCATGCACCATAGTATGGTGGCTGACTGTAGCATCAAATTCTTTTTTCTGTTCGGGCGTAGGCAATTCGCCGTAAATCAACAGATAGCAAACTTCCAAGTAATCGGATTTTTCGGCCAACTGCTCGATAGGATAACCACGGTAATACAACAGACCTTTATCGCCGTCAATATAAGTGATTTTGGATTCGCAACTTGCAGTGGACACGAATCCTGGGTCGAATGAAAACAGACCTGTATTTTTTGTCAACGCACGGATGTCAACCACATCATGGCCGATACTTGCTTCCAATACTGGCAGTTCCAAGGTCTCTTGATTTGGGGTGGTGAGCTTGACTGATTTAGACATTCTTAAACTCCTTTGTAAGTTGGGGCTTTCGTTGCCGCCCAAGCGGCACGGTCCTTTTTTCAGACGGCCTCAGTATGGAAAAAGCTTGTTCGGATTGGCATCGCAAACAAGCTCTATAACACATCATGCCTGTCTGATTTTTTCAAGCATGGGAATCAGGTGTTTCTTGTCCGTTGCCGAATGTCCGTTAATCAAGGCAAGCAACTCTTGGTCTTGAAATTCGAGGATTTCGGAAAATTCGGACAACTCCTGATCACTCAGGTGCTCGAATTCTTTTTCCATAAACCTACCGAAGATTAAGTCTAATTCCAACAATCCCCGGCGGGTTTGAAAACGGATTTTCCGTTTGGCAATATCGTCAAAAACCATCATTTCTTAAACGGCTCGTTTCAACATAATCTCTTTAATCTTACCGATGGCTCGGGTCGGATTCAAGTGTTTAGGACATACGTCTACGCAGTTCATAATGGTGTGGCAACGGAACAAACGGTATGGGTCGTTCAGATTATCCAAACGCTCATTAGTGATGGTATCACGGCTATCCGCAATGAAACGGTAAGCATTCAGCAAGCCAGACGGACCAACGAATTTATCAGGATTCCACCAGAATGACGGGCAGGCAGTCGAACAGCAGGCGCACAAAATACACTCGTACAAACCGTCCAACTCTTTACGCTCTTCCTGAGTTTGCAGACGCTCTTTGTCCGCATCGATAGGGTTGTCGTTGACAACGTAAGGTTTGATTGAGTGATATTGTTTGAAGAACTGGGTCATATCCACAATCAGGTCGCGGATAACAGGCAGACCTGGCAGAGGGCGGATTTTAACCGGCTGTTTCAGGCTGCGCAGATCGGTCAGACATGCCAAGCCGTTTTTACCGTTGATGTTCATACCGTCAGAACCGCAAATACCTTCGCGGCAAGAACGGCGGAAAGACAATGTATCGTCTTGTGCTTTCAGGCGCACTAAAGCGTCCAAAAGCTTAACGTCGGTTGGTTCCAATTCCAACTCGTAACGTTGCATATAAGGTTTGGCATCAACGTCCGGGTTGTAACGGTAAATTTCAAAACTCATTTTTTCCATGAGAAGTGTTCCTTTTCTCATAAACTGCTCAATGATTTTGTATTATGAATTCAAGCAGTTCAATGTGGGTATGGTTAGGTTTCAGACGGCCTTTAAGGTAAAGGCCGTCTGAAAACTCATCAATAAACGCGTTTAGCCGGTTTGATGTATTCCACGCTCAAAGGCTTGGTATGTACCGGTTTGTAAGACAAAGTATTGGTATCTGAATGATACAGGGTATGTTTCATCCAGTTTTCGTCATCGCGCTCAGGATGGTCGTCTGAAGCGTGTGCGCCACGCGATTCTTTACGTGCTTCGGCAGACACCAAAGTCGCTTTCGCTACTTCAATCAGATTATCCAATTCCAAAGCTTCGATACGCGCGGTATTCCATACTTTGCTCTTGTCTTTGATTTCAGTACGTTTCACGCGCTCGGCAATCTCCATGATTTCTCGAACGCCTTTGCTCAGAATCTCATCGGTACGGAACACACCGGCATGCAGTTGTACGGAGCGTTGCAGTTCGCGACGCAATGCATCAACGTTTTCACCATCGGTTTGGTTGTCCAAACGCTCGATACGTTGGCGGGTCAATTCACCGGCATTAGCAGGCAGAGGTTTCCAGTCGCTTTGCTCTTTGATGAATTTAATCATACTGTCGCCGGCAGCTTTACCGAATACCACCAAGTCCAACAGGGAGTTGGTACCCAAGCGGTTCGCACCGTGTACGGAAGCACAAGCGCACTCACCTGCTGCATACAGGCCTTTTACAGGCACTTCGTAATCTTCACCTTGCGGAACAACAACTTCGCCGTGGTAGTTGGTCGGAATACCGCCCATCATGTAGTGGGTAGTCGGCACAACAGGAATCGGGTCTTTAATCGGGTCAATACCAGCAAACTGAATGGAAATCTCGCGGATGCCCGGCAGTTTTTCCATAATTTTTTCTGCGCCGATATGGTCGATTTTCAGCAATACGTGGTCTTTGTTTTTACCACAGCCGCGTCCTTCGTAGATTTCCATTGCCATCGCACGGGAAACCACGTCACGGGAAGCCAAGTCTTTTACAGTCGGAGCGTAACGTTCCATAAAGCGTTCGCCATCGGCATTCAGCAGAATACCGCCCTCACCGCGCACACCCTCAGTAATCAATACACCGGCACCGGCTACACCGGTCGGGTGGAATTGCCAGAATTCCATGTCTTCCAACGGAATACCTGCACGGGCACAAATACCCAAACCATCACCGGTATTCATATAAGCATTGGTAGAAGAAGCATAAATACGACCGCCACCACCGGTAGCAAACATCACAGCTTTAGCGTGGAAAATATAAACTTCGCCGGTTTCCATTTCCATAGCGGTTACACCGACTACGTCGCCGTTTTCATCACGAATCAAATCTTGCGCCGTCCATTCCACAAAGAATTGTGTATTGGCACGGACGTTTTGTTGGTACAAAGTATGCAACATCGCATGACCGGTACGGTCGGCAACCGCACATGCACGTTCTACCGCACGTTTACCGTGTTCGGCAGTATGACCACCGAAAGGACGTTGGTAGATTTTGCCACTTTCCACACGGTCAAAAGGCATACCCATGTGTTCCAACTCAATTACGGCTTCAGGCGCAGCGCGACACATAAACTCAATCGCATCTTGGTCGCCCAACCAGTCGGAACCTTTCACGGTATCGTACATATGCCAATCCCAACGGTCTTCCTGCACATTACCCAATGAAGCAGAAATACCGCCTTGAGCCGCTACAGTATGAGAACGGGTTGGGAACACTTTAGACAAAACAGCACAATTCAGGCCGGATTTAGACAATTGGAGGGCTGCGCGTAAACCTGCACCACCACCGCCAACAATCACGGCATCAAACTTGCGAACAGGAAAACCCATATTTACCCCCAAATTACTTTAACTGAATACACCAAGCAGCCTACCAACCAAACGATGGTGGCAACTTGTAAAAACAAACGCAGGCCGAAAGGCTTAATGTAGTCCATCCACAAATCGCGGATACCTACCCATGCATGCAGGAATACGGCCAAGAAGCTCACTTGGGTAAATACTTTCACCCAAGTTTGATCAAAAAATGCCTGCCATGCCGAATACTCTTTAGGCAACGTAAACAAAACAACCAAAAGAACCACGGTGTACACCAACATGATGACCGCAGTTGCACGTTGCATTGCCCAATCGCGCAAACCGTAATGCGCACCTGTCAATTTACGTTCTACCATAACAAAGCTCCCAAAACGACGGTCAGAATCAAAGCAGAAGCAAATACAACTTTAGCAGTAGTACGGGCAGTATTTAATTCCAAGCCTTTGTGTACATCCAAAAACAGAAAGCGGATACCGGCGAAAAAGTGGTGCAGATATGCCCACAACAGACCGATAAGGATCAGCTTCACAAACGGATTGGAAATAGCAGTACGATATGCTTCAAACGACGCTTCGCGATCCAGCGTTCCGGAGAAGAAATACAAGAGAACAGGCAGCATCACAAACAAGCCGACGCCGCTGATACGGTGAAGAATAGATACAATCCCCGGTATGGGCAATCGGATATTCGGAATTTCCAAAAATACCGGGCGTGATTTGGCGGACATGGTCAGTTCCTCTAGATTTATTATCAGCTCAAAACCTATAGCTCAGCACTACAATAAGCTACATAAACCATAATTTACCTGTTTTATCTCATTTTGAACAGTGCAATTTATGAATGCTCTAATGATTTTTACCAAAAGACTAATAAAATCAAACAATCATTCTTAGATTTTTTTTTGTGTGGCTAGCCTTTTTTGTTACTTTCCTGCAATTAAGCCATCTCCCCATCAAAGCACTTACGATAACATCATTATTGTTTGAGAATTGTATCTATTGTGAGATAAATTCTCACTCTTGATACCTAATCTTTACAAAGGCATAAGCCATTCTTAACTTATTACCATTGCATTATCATCACTACTCTTACATAGTTATACATTCAAAGACATTTCATCCGCCCCAAATAGACTAAAATACGACGTAACACCAACCATGTTTCCATACCTTATAAGGAAGCTGCATCATGACACACTCCCCTCATCAAAACACACCCGATCCGGAAGACTACATCCCCTCCTTCCGCCGTCGAAACTTAGACACATCCGGCTTCATGAAAAAACTCGGACGCTTTGCCGGTCGCTTGGGTAAACCTGTCGTCCGCCAGCTTTATGCGCTTTATTATCTCTGGGAATCCGAACATACACCCAAACGTGCAAAAATGATTATTGTCGGCGCACTGGTTTACTTCCTCAGTCCTATTGACAGCATTCCCGACCTTCTGATTCCATTTGGCTTCAGCGATGACATTGCCGTCATTGCGCTGGTTTATTCTCAGATGAAAAACTATCTGACCGAAGATATTCAAGAAAAAGCCCGTCAAGCGGCTGACAAGCTGTTTGGTTCTTAATTGGATAAAGTCCGACTACACATATATAAATACAAAAAGAAGGCCGTCTGAATATTCAGACGGCCTTCTCAGTTTATGACTTTTTATTTCAAAGGCTGCATACCCATAACTTCCATCAGGAAGTTGGTAAACGCAGGATTGCTTGGTTTGGTATCCATGTTTTTCCAACGCTGTTGCCAACCGCGCAAAGCACCTTGGATGTACTGTTTGGATTGCTCGGTAGTAATTTCACCACGTTGGCTGTCAACGGCAGAACGCAGATAAACTTCGTACATACTGTCATCGACAGAGTTGCGTCCCACTTGTTGGATACGGAAGCGGTTCAAATATTGTGCAGCCTGAACTTTGGTCAGACTACCTTGGCTCACTTGGGTACTCAAGCGACGTGCTTCATCATGAATCTTGGAAACATCTGCCCAATGCGAAGGAGCTAAATGATAACCGGTAGCTGAAACTTGTGAATCAGCCTTAGGTTTCTTAACGTTGGTTGGTCGAACTGGCACTTCTTTCAATGTTGGAACATAAATCGATTCACAACCGGCAAGTGCCGCCACAGCAAAGATAGGAAGAATGTATTTTTTCATAATGCGCATTATAAGCATGATTCGTTGAAGAAACCAACTTTTGAATAATGGTATTCAAAGCTCATTAACTGAATTACAACAGATTTCATACGATATCTCAAGCCCATACGCAAAAAAGGCCGTCTGAAAACGGCCTTTTAACAACAATCCTATATTATGCCAAATCGGCAAACAGAGGCGTAGAAAGATAGCGTTCGCCATATGATGGCAACAAGACAACGATCAACTTACCTTCGTTTTCAGGTTTTTTAGCCAGTTGCAATGCGCTCCATACTGCGGCACCTGAAGAAATACCTACCAAAATGCCTTCTTTTTCAGCCATAGCGCGCGCAGTTTCAAACGCTGCCTCGTTAGGTACTTTGGAAATGCTGTCGTAAACAGTCGTATTCAAAACGCTGGGGATAAAGCCTGCACCCAAACCTTGAATCGGATGCGGACCTTTCTCGCCACCGCTCAATACTGGGGAAGCTTCAGGCTCGACAGCCACGATTTGAACTTCGGGTTTGTATTTTTTCAATACTTCGCCCACACCGGTAATCGTACCGCCTGTACCTACACCGGCCACGAAAATATCTACTTTACCGTCTGTATCGCGCCAAATTTCTTCGGCAGTGGTTTTGCGGTGAACTTCAGGATTAGCCTCGTTATCAAATTGGCGCGGCATAAAGTAAGTATCTGGATGTTCGTCCACCAAAGACTGGGCTTTAGCAATAGCGCCCGCCATACCTTCGGCAGCAGGTGTCAAAATTAGCTCTGCACCGAATGCACGCAGCAGCATTTTGCGTTCTTTACTCATGCTTTCAGGCATAGTAATCGCCAATTTATAACCGCGGGCCGCACACACCATGGCCAAACCGATACCGGTATTGCCACTGGTTGCCTCGACGATAACGGTATCTTTATTGATTTTACCGGCTTGCTCGGCCGCTTCAATCATAGATTCGGCAATACGGTCTTTCACGCTGCTGCCCGGATTGAAAAATTCAAGTTTAACGGCGATTTGCGCTTTTAAACCTTCGGTCAGGCGGTTCAGTTTCACCAGAGGTGTGTTGCCGATCAGCTCGGTAATATTATTTGCAATTTTCATTTCCTGCTCCTGATTTAGATGTAATACAGCCTGCATATTAAACTCAGGCCGTCTGAAAAACCAATATCGAAAATTTCTTTCTTTATAACTTTTGGTTCAAGCGCGGTCAATATCCACTGCGCTCAAAAATCAATGTAACGGCAACTACAGCCTGCATCACGACGGCAACCATCCAACCTGCCCACATCTGCCGCATACTGAAAAGAGAGGCAGACTGCTTGCAAACAACCACACGGTGCAGATAAAACACCAGCATCAGGACGCCCTGCAATGCAAACCAATAAATGGGTTTCAAAGCATAAATTTTCAGTAAGGCCGCCCATGCAAAAACCGCGCCAGCCAGCGGCAAGATGAAATAAACCACGCCTGCCAAGAAAACAAAAGCCAAAGTCATGACGACATTGGAAACCGCAAATAAGGTTAAACCGGCATATTCGCCTGCCGACCAAAACTTTTTGTCTTCCGTTTTACTACAGTCATCGATAAAGAAGAAAATACTGGCGATTGTCAGATAAAAATGAGGGATGAACAAAGGGCCTGTATGCGTAAAGCCCCACATTCCGGGCAACAAGCGTGCACCCAATGCCGAAACCCCCAGCCACAACAACACCGTAGCCCAAAGCCATTGAAACCGCTGTGCGCGAAAAATAAATGCCAACGATACCGCAGCATACGCGACGGCAAACCAAAAATCCAAAGAAACCATCATGAATACTGCAACTCGCCTTCAAAAACGGTTTCAGCAGGGCCGGTCATTTGCACATCGCCACCTTCTTCCCAACTGATAAACAATTCGCCGCCAGGCAGAGTAACACGCACAGGCGCACCCGCTTTCAGCAAGCCATTGCGCACGCCTGCCACCACTGCCGCACACGCTCCAGTGCCGCAAGCCTGAGTTTCCCCCACCCCGCGTTCAAACACGCGCAGGCGGACTGACAATTCATCTTCAACCTGCAAAAAGCCGACATTGACCCGTTCAGGAAACTGCCCGTGCGATTCAATAGCGCCGCCCCAATGCTCCACCGGTGCGGTTTCAACATTATCAACCAAAATCACCGCATGCGGATTACCCATATTCACGCAGCTTACCGGTACAGACTCCAAACCGACTAAGACAATATGTGTCAACGCATCTTCCGTTTCACCATGCGCAGGCACAAACGGAATTTCAGACGGCATGAAACGCGGTTTACCCATGTTGACGGTAACCAAACCGTTATCCAACAGCTTCGGCACAATAATCCCTTTGGCCGTTTCGACTAAAATTTCCGTTTTATCCGTCAAACCCTTATCCGCGACAAAACGCGCAAAACAACGCGCTCCATTGCCACACTGCTCTACTTCCTGACCATCGGCATTGAAAATGCGGTACCGAAAATCGACCGCATCAGAAGAAGGCTTCTCCACTACCAAAAACTGATCAAAACCCACGCCGCGATAGCGGTCTGCCCATTGGGTAAGCGGCGCAGCCAACGGATCAAAGTCCTGCTCGATGGCATTGACCACCATAAAATCATTGCCCAAGCCGTGCATCTTCGTAAATTTCAAAGTTTTCATTATTCATTCACATTCTTATTAAATCATTATTTCGGCACATTCTACACCAGAATGATATATTCGTTTCTATCTTGTTCTTCAGACGGCATTGCGCCCTTTTACCAATACTAACACCAGCCACCCCGCAAAAATACTATACTTCTCACATTACAAACATTTCTTATTACAAGGATACACATTATGAAAAAAGTTCTCTTACCTGCCCTTTTGGCCGCTTCACTCAGCGCATGTACAGTCGGCACGCCAGGTGTTTCCGTCGGTTTAGGCGTCGGCACCAGCATCGGCCGCCATGTCGGCTTGGGTACATCCATCAACATCCCTGTCGGCTTGGATAAAACCAAAACCACCAAAGGCACGGATTCAGACGGCATCCGTATCTCAGAAGAACAAATCGTGACCTATTTCGATGCACACGGCACACCCAGCAACAGCGCAGTCAAAGGCGGCTTCCATCGCCAACTGATCAGCAAACGCAACAACGAATACGTTGTCCAAGACTTTTACAGCGACAACAGCCAAAAACGCACGGACCCCTACGTCCTCAGCCGCAACCAACTGATGCAGTTCCGCGCCACGCCAAGCAACGGCTCGCTGACCACTTACGCCTACAACGGTACAGTGATGCAGCAGCAAGTATTCCAAAACGGCAAATTGGTTACCGCCAAATACTAAAGGCCGTCTGAAACGGCTGGGAAGCATGTGAAACTTGATTACAAAATATTTTTAACATTCAAACATTTGAAATATTTTGCACCATTTTCTTGAAAATACTGATTGACACATTTTTTCCAGCCATTATAATACGCCCCATTCCCCGATAGCTCAGTCGGTAGAGCGACGGACTGTTAATCCGCAGGTCCCTGGTTCGAGCCCAGGTCGGGGAGCCAAATTTCAAAAGCCTGAACTGCTGTTCAGGCTTTTTTACATCAATAAGGAACGATTGTTCTTTCCCAAAGAAAGCCCATGAATCCTCATGAGACCTTTGCCAAGGTCTCTATCCGCCAAACTGGCAACCTTACGCCCTACCCGCTTCGTCTGGCGAACAAGTGCAAACAGCCCGAAACCTTTTTTCAGTCAGGTTTCGGGCTGTTTCGTTTTTTGAATGAACGGCATCTTTTCAGACGGCCTTGTCCATCAAATTTGGCACATCATTTCACACACGGATTATCTAAAACGACCGAGACATTGCGTTCGGCTTTGTTTATATACGTCATGTGGACTTTCTTGCCTTTGAACTCTGCCTCGACGGCGGATTCCAGCGTGGCAACATCTTGGGGGAAGCCGAATTTTTTGTCGTTTGCAGCAATGAATTTGACCGGTTTTTCATGGAACAGCGAGTAGAAAGACACGCCTTTATTATCTGCGGTCACGGCGCATTGTGTTTTGCTGTCGGTGGCGATGACGGAGGAAAGCGTATGGGGCTTGTGGGTACGGTCGGCGAAGGTGGTGTAGGAATCATACGACCCGAAGCTGGTTCTTAATGCAAAGGTATTGCCAAGCCATTTATGGCTTGTCCTGTCTTTGGGAAGATTTTTTTCGATGGCTTTTTTGCCTGCAAAGAAAGAGCATTCTTGGGTTTTGTGGTTGCAGACTTTTTTAATGCTGAACTGCTTGTCCGGAGAAGTAAGGATGGTTTCGGCGGCAAAGCTGTTTGCGCTTGCTGCGGCGAGCATACAGCTTAGAAGAAGTGAGCGGATGGGAAGGGACGGTTTCATTTTGTTTGGTGTGTCGGTTGGTTTTTATAGTGGATTAAATTTAAATCAGGACAAGGCGACGAAGCCGCAGACAGTACAGATAGTACGGAACCGATTCACTTGGTGCTTCAGCACCTTAGAGAATCGTTCTCTTTGAGCTAAGGCGAGGCAACGCCGTACTGGTTTAAAGTTAATCCACTATAATATTGATTGAGTGGGTTTGAATGCAATAAACACTCAATATACCTTCGGCGGAATGACCGTAGATATGTTGATTTTAATCTGCAAAACAGATAGTACGAAGGCCGTCTGAAACTGATTTTTGGCGTTTCAGACGGCCTTTGTTTGCTTTGCAGCGGGGGTTAGCGGAAGAAATCGCCCATGCCTGCCGGCAGGCCTTGGGTAAATGCACCCATGGTTTTGTTGGTTGTTTCCTCGGCTTTTTCAGAAGCGGCATTGATGGCGGCCAATACCAAATCTTCCAGCATTTCTTTGTCGTCAGCGGCTTCTTGAATTAAATCAGGGCTGATTTCAAGTTTGCGAACAACGTGCGAACACGTCATCACAACTTTCACTAAACCATTGCCTGCTTCACCTTCAACTTCGGTTTCAGCCAGCTTGGCCTGTGCCTTTTTCATGTTTTCCTGCATTTGTTGAGCCTGCTTCATCAGGCCGCCTAATCCGGCTTTTCCGAACATGTTTTACTCCTATGGGTTTGAATAAATGGGTTTCACTCATGCCGTCTGAAAAACGCTATTGCCTGTCAGACGGCCTTGTATGTCAGTATTTTAAGAATGCCCTGCCAACTCTAAAGAATCCGGCAGCCATTGCGCTTCAAAGGTTTGCAAGATTGTCTGCGCCGTTGTATCCGCTTCCAGCAAATCTTGCGCCTGCTGCCGCCCTTCTTCTTGAATACGGTTGCGGCGCATCACCGGCGTTTCCCAGCCTTTATCATCCTGCCAAGGCTCGGTTTGCAGCCTTAAATTGCCAAGATGGTAGGCCTCGCTCAACGTCTGGCAGATTTTGTCCAAGCGCTCTTTATTGGCAGTGGCTTTGGCTTCATCCGTCAACGACAGCATGATTAAACCTGCTTCCGCATCATAACTCGTCCATGCCGCATTTTGCGCCAACATCTGCGCCGCGCCTAATTTACGGGCGAAGCGTTCGATAATGCTGTGCCAATTCTCTGTTTTAAACTCAGGCAAAGGAGCGAATTGAAGCTCTTCTTCATCTCCTTCCTCTTCTTCAGGCTCAGCAGACGCAACCGGCTGAGGTACTTCCATCACATCAGAACGGTGTGAATCTTCATATGTATATGCTTCATCAAAAAACGGGGGCGGAATTTCCTCATCCATATGCGGATATGCTTCCGGTTCAGGGGCCGTCTGAACTTTTGCAACAGGCAATGGCTCCGCTGCTTCTTGTATCTGTACCGTTTGAGTTTGAGGCGGCTCAGCCGACACTAGGCTCGGCATGTCTTCCCAAGGCGGTACATCCGCCTCTTGTTGCTGAATAGGCTGAACGGTTTCTTCAGACGGCCTTTCAACGATATCCTGTTTGCTCGGAACAGCCCCTTTCTCAACCGCCGGTGCTGCTATCGGCTCAGATTTCGGCAGCTGAAAAGGCTTTTTTTCGGCCTCAGCTTTCTGATGGTCGGAATGCAAATCCGTGTGTTCAATCTGACTTTGCGTATCGCAACCCGAAGCGGCCAACGGCGCAAATGCAAGCATGCGCAAAAGCGTCATGACAAAACCGGCATACTCGTCCGGAGCCAGCGGCAAATCCTGTTTACCATGAATAGCACATTGATAATAAAGCTGAATCTGCTCGCCACTCAAAGCCTGACTTAATCGCAGCAAAGTTTCACGTTCAGGGTCGTCATTCGCCAAGGCGGAAGGAATGGTTTGAATCAAAGCCAAACGTTGCAACAGCATGGCCAATTCTGCCAATGCGCTGTCAAAACCAATCGCTCTGGCGGACATTTCCTGAGCTTTTTCCAGCAAGGCCTCACCGTTTTGATTGATGATTCCTTCAAGCAATTCAAACAAGTATTGTTTATCGACTGCTCCGATCATCTGGCAGACATCTTGTTCGGCAACTTTACCCGAACCCATGGCAATCGCCTGATCCAAAAGGCTCAACGCATCGCGCATCGAACCGGCGGCGGCACGTCCCAAAAGTTGCAAAGCCTGCGGCTGATAAGGAACGTTTTCACGATCCAAGACATATGCCAAATGCTCGGCAACCTGCTGGGTTGTCATGTTGCGCAACACAAACTGCAGACAGCGGCTCAATACGGTAATGGGGACTTTGTGCGGATCGGTGGTCGCCAAAATAAATTTAACGTGCTCAGGCGGCTCTTCCAAAGTCTTCAGCATGGCATTGAACGCGCTTTTGGAAAGCATATGCACTTCGTCGATGATATAGACTTTGTATTTACCCGCAGTCGGCGCGTATTGCGCGTTTTCCAATACTTCGCGGATATTGTCGATACCGGTATTAGATGCCGCGTCAATTTCCA
The DNA here is from genome assembly GCF_003044935.1 of Neisseria subflava. Taxonomy (NCBI): domain Bacteria; kingdom Pseudomonadati; phylum Pseudomonadota; class Betaproteobacteria; order Neisseriales; family Neisseriaceae; genus Neisseria; species Neisseria subflava. Next base: position 1,135,984 of record NZ_POXP01000001.1, read on the forward strand.
ATAAATCCACATAACGGCCGCTGTCGATTTGCGTACAGCTTTCACACTGACCGCACGGCTCACCATGCACGGCATTTTCACAGTTCAAGCTCTTGGCCAAAATCCTGGCAATCGTGGTCTTGCCCACACCGCGCGTCCCTGTCAGCAGATAGGCATGGTGCAGACGGCCTTCGTCGAGCGCGTTGCGCAGAGCTTTGACGACGTGTTCCTGACCGACCAAATCGGCAAAGGTTTTCGGACGCCATTTTCGTGCAAGAACTTGATAAGCCATGTTGTTTCTCTACGGGAAATAAATCGGAAGGCCGTCTGAAAAGAATTATCCGCTTTTCAGACGGCCTCAGAAAATGGCATATATTCTAGCATTTTTTTGATTTTTATTAAGGATTTTCTATCAAGCCCACAGCGACAGCATGTCATCTCAATGTTAGAATGCTACATAAATGATAAACAATTTAAAGCTTAAATCATTATGTCTGAAATCATACTACGCAACCAATCAGCCACTATGAAAGTTAATACAATGGGCGGATATATTGATTCTCTGATTCTGAAAGGACGGGAAGTCTTATTTCCGAAAACCAGCGTCCAAGTCGCCAATGACACAAAATTACGCGGTGGCATGCACGTTTGCTTACCCCAATTCGGACCGGACAGCAAAAATCATCTGGCCCAACATGGTTTCGGCAGAACTTCAGACTGGGAAATCCGCCATCAAAATGAATCGGATATCGGCTTAAAATTAATCAGCACAGAAAAAGGCTATGAACACGTCGAATGGTTGCTTGATTACAGTCTGCCTAACGAAAATGAAGCCATCGCCATCCTAACTGTCTGCAATTACGGCGAATCACCCGTCCGCACGTCCCCAGGATTCCACCCCTACTTTACCGCCGCCGGCACACAATTTGATTTCAACGGCGCCCCATACGATGCCGACTATATCTCCCATACCGAATTTGTTTCCTCCGACCAGGATGCACACGTTGCATTTGACGGCTTGAAACTGGATATCCGTACCCACAATCTGCCTGTGTATGCCCTTTGGAGCGATCGAAACGGTCAATATACTTGTGCAGAGCCAACCGCAGAAGGCAATGCGTTTTTATCCCCTGCCCGAGGAGGACAGTTTGTTTCAGGACACAGCAAAAAACGTTACGCCATGAAAATCAGACTGATAGCTTAACCCCCTTTACAAATCCTCGATATTTAAAAACCACCCCAAAGGGTGGTTTTCTTATGGCTTACAGGCCATTGTTATTGATTGCATTCGCAATATCGCGTACCGCTGTTACATACATGCGGCTGTGGTTGTATTGCCATACTGTGTAGAAGTTATTCAGGCCCAAATAGTATTCAAATACGCCCGGGCTGGTTTCCAAAGCATACAATACAGCCTTTTCATTATCCGCAACAGCAGCTTGAGGCACGACACCCAAAGCTTTGAAATCCGCAACAGTACGTGTCAAAGCAGTTTTCTCATCGATAATCGCCTGCAAGTGCGGAGTAATCGTCAGACTTACCGGCACAACCATCTTACCGCCGGTCTGCCAGCCATGCTGTTTCATATAATTGGCGACAGAAGCCGCCACATCGCCAACATTATTCCAAATATCACGATGCCCGTCACCATCATAGTCCACCGCCCATTTACGGTAGCTTGAAGGCATAAATTGCGGCATGCCCATCGCGCCGGCATAGCTGCCTTTAAAGTCAAAGATATTTTCTTTTTCTTCTTTTGCCATCAGCAAAAGTTCGCTCAATTCGTTTTGGAAAAATTCGGCACGGCGGGGATAATCAAAGGCCAATGTACTCAAGGCATCGGCAACGCGGAAGCTGCCCGTATTTTTGCCGTAATTGGTTTCAATACCGAGAATCGCCACAATCAATTCGGCAGGTACGCCGTATTTGCGCGCCACATCATCGATTACGGCACGGTTTGCCGCATAGAATTGTCTGCCGCCGTTAAATTTGGCTGCACCGGAGTTACCGGTGCGGAATTCATACCACGGACGCGAAGTGCTTGGGCGGTACATAATGGTAATAATATTGCCTTTATACACCACGCCATTAAAGAAATTACGCAATTCTTCCGCACTGAAACGACGGTTTTTCACTTCATATTGGATAAACTGCTGAACATTGACGTTTTCATTAAAACCGCTACTGGCAACAGATTCAGCCGCAGCATCAAATACAGGTCGTTTTGCAGAGGAAACAGGCTCGACAGGTTTTGCCGTATCAACAGCAGGCTTTTGCGGAGTGCCGCATGAAGCTAAAGCCAAAGCAGTCAGACCTATCCCAAAAATTTTAATTTTATTCATAAATAATCTCTTTACTAAATAATACGACAAACCCGAACACGAATGAATATTCGGACAATACATCATCTCTCTATGCCAACCGCCATACTTTTTAATCAGCCAAAAATATAAACAACTCGGCACCGATTTGCTTCGGCTCAAACACATAAACAAGGCCGTCTGAAATCCAAGGAAACCCTTGATTTTCAGACGGCCTTGAATGAATCAATTACTCAGCGGCTGCAACAACAGCAACGGTAATTTTAGCAACAGCGTCAGTGTGCAGAGCCACTTCAACTTCGTATTCGCCAACAGCTTTCAAAGGACCGTTAGGCAGACGTACGTTTGCTTTAGCAGCTTGGATACCGGCAGCAACAATCGCTTCAGCGATATCAGCATTGGTAACAGAACCGAACAGACGACCATCAACACCGGCTTTTTGAGCAACAGTAATGGTTTGGCCTTCCAGTTTTTCTTGACGTGCTTTAGCATCAGCCAAGATTTCAGCTTGTTTGGCTTCCAATTCAGCACGACGTGCTTCGAATTCTTTCATGTTGGCTTCGGTTGCACGTTTTGCTTTACCAGCAGGGATCAGGAAGTTGCGTGCGTAACCGTTTTTAACGGTAACGATGTCACCCAAGTTACCCAGACCGCCGATTTTTTCTAACAGAATAATTTGCATGATTTAAACTCCAAAATTATTTGTGTTGATCGGTGTAAGGCAACAGAGCCAGGAAACGGGCACGTTTCACAGCAGTAGCCAACTGACGTTGGTAGTGTGCTTTAGTACCAGTAATGCGGGCAGGGATGATTTTGCCGTTTTCAGAGATGAAGTCTTTCAACAAATCAACTTGTTTGTAATCAACTTCTTGGATTTTTTCAGCCGTAAAGCGGCAGAATTTTCTACGTTTGAATGATTGACGAGCCATTGTCGTTTAACCTTTATATTCTTTAATGTTCTGTATGCGTAGTACCGGCTTGGGGAAGCGTTGGCTGCGTTGCGCCAAAAAACCTTCCGACTCGATGATGGCATCTTGCCGATACTGCCATTCCTCAGCCTGCTTACCTAAAATCCGCGCAGGAATTTCAAATTTGACCAGACATTTCTGTCCGTTTTCTTCCTGCCAAGATTCATGTTGCAACACAACATCTAAAACAGGAATTCCTGCCGGCGTATATCTCAAAGGCTGAACCTGTAAAATACGGGCGGTAAGCTTAATCAGATTGTTCAATCTTATTCGACTGCTGCAACTTCTTCAGCTGCACCGTTCAGCAAGTTTTTTGCTTTTTCGCCTCCCAGCATTGGGGAAGCTTCAGTTACAGCGTGTTTTGTTTTGATGGTCAGGTGACGCAGTACGGCATCATTGAAGCGGAAAGCAGTTTCCAGCTCTTCAACCACTTCAGGAGTAGTTTCGATATTCATCAAAACATAGTGTGCTTTGTGGATTTTGTTGATTGGGTAAGCCAATTGACGACGGCCCCAGTCTTCCAAACGGTGGATTTTACCGTTGGCTTCAGTAATCATGGTTTTGTAACGCTCAACCATAGCAGGCACTTGCTCGCTTTGATCAGGATGAACGATAAACACGATCTCGTAATGACGCATGTTATCTCCTTATGGATGATTAAAAACAGCCTTTCACCATGCGAAGTAAAAGGCAAGGCAAAGAGGCTGAATTTTATCCGCATTTCTTAAAAAATACAAGTCCGGATTCAAAATCCACTTTCTTTTCAATCAAAAAACAACATTAGGCCTTATGGTTATTTCCTAGCAAACTACTCAACTATCTGCCAAAAATCTGCTAAAATCTGCCCCATCCTAATAAATACAGCATCAGAAGGCACACAATCATGGCTCTTTTGCAGATTTCCGAACCCGGCATGTCCGCCGCCCCCCATCAACACCGCCTCGCCGTAGGCATTGATTTAGGCACAACCAACAGCTTGGTAGCCACCGTACGCAGCGGCAGCGCAGTCTGCCTGCCCGATTCAGACGGCCGCACCACCCTACCTTCAGTTGTCCGTTATTTGGATGGCGGAGTTGAAGTCGGCAAAAACGCCCTTTCTGCCCAAAAAACCGATCCGCTAAATACAGTCAGCTCCGCCAAACGCCTGATCGGCCGTACCCTTACCGACCTCGCACAAGAGGCGCAATACCTGCCCTATCGATTTACACCCAATGAGCGCGTGGTCGAGTTAAACACCCGTCAAGGTGCAAAAACGCCTATCGAAGTATCTGCAGAAATCCTCAAAGCCCTCAAATCTCGTGCTGAAGAAACATTGGGCGGCGATTTGGTCGGTGCCGTCATTACTGTACCCGCTTATTTTGACGATGCCCAACGTCAAGCTACCAAAGATGCCGCGCGCTTGGCAGGCTTGAATGTCTTGCGCCTCCTCAACGAGCCGACTGCCGCCGCAATCGCCTACGGACTGGACAACGCCTCAGAAGGCACGTTTGTCGTTTACGACTTAGGCGGTGGCACATTCGACGTATCCGTATTGCAACTGACCAAAGGTCTGTTTGAGGTTAAAGCTACCGGCGGCAACAGCGCATTGGGCGGCGACGACTTCGACCATCGTTTGTTCTGCCACCTGCTCGAACAAAACAACCTTTCCAAACTCAACGAACAAGACAGCCAGCTTCTGCTTTCCCTTGTCCGTAGCGCCAAAGAAAAACTGACCACTCAAACCGAAGCCGTCATTGAAACCACACTTTCAGACGGCCATAAAGTTCATACCGTCATTACCCGCCAAGAGTTTCACAACCTGACCCAAAATCTGGTACAAAAAACCATCGAACCCGTCAAACAGGCTTTGAAAGATGCCGGCGTGACCAAGGCAGATGTCAAGGGCGTGATTATGGTTGGTGGCTCTACCCGCATGTTGCACGTTCAACAAGCAGTTGCCACATTCTTTGGTCAAACCCCACTGAATAACCTCAACCCTGACGAAGTCGTCGCGCTCGGCGCCGCCATACAGGCAAATGTCCTTGCCGGTAACAAAACCGACGGCGAATGGCTGCTGCTGGACGTTACACCTTTGTCGCTTGGTTTGGAAACCTACGGCGGTCTTGCCGAAAAAATCATCCCGCGCAACTCCACCATTCCTACCGCACGCGCGCAGGACTTCACCACTTTCAAAGACGGTCAAACCGCCATGACGATACACGTCGTACAAGGCGAGCGCGAACTCGTTTCCGACTGCCGCAGCCTTGCCAAATTTACTCTGCGCGGCATTCCGCCCATGACCGCAGGTGCAGCGCGTATCCGCGTGACCTTCCAAGTTGATGCCGACGGATTGCTGTCCGTTTCCGCACAAGAACAAAGCACCGGCGTACAGGCGCAAATCGAAGTCAAACCTTCCTACGGTTTGGACGACAGCACCATCACCCAAATGCTCAAAGACAGCATGAGCAACGCTGCCGAAGACATGGCCGCACGCGCACGCGCCGAAGCCGTGGTCGAAGCAGAAAGCCTGACCGATGCCGTCAACGCCGCCCTTGAGTTGGATAGCGATTTGTTGGAAGCCGAAGAATTGCAACAAATTCAACAAGACATCGCCAACTTGCAAGGCCGTCTGAAAGACGGCAAAGCCGAAGACATCCGTGCCGCCGTTGCCAAACTCAGCCACAGTACCGACAACTTCGCCGCCAAGCGCATGAACCGTAACATCCAACGCGCGTTAACAGGGCAAAGCGTTGATAATATTTGATGCCTAAACAGTTTCAGACGGCCTCGGAAGATACAAAGGTCGTTTATCTAAATATCCAAAAACTGAAACGATTTCTTTTATGCGACTCTGGCACCAAACCCTTATCCCCCTACTCCCCCGTGCCCAGCTTTTGGGGCAACACCGCGAATGCGCCGCTTTACGCGGAGCGGGCTGGGGCAGGCCGCATGCGACGGTTAATTACGTTTTTACCCATTCGCCCTACAAACTCTATCTATATCACGCGTTGATTATGGAAGAGATGAAAAAGCGCGGTTACAAACCCGATGCTTTATGGAAAGACCCGCTATATCGCGGTAAAGCCGTTGCCCCATACCATTCGCACGCAGCTGAAACAGCTACTTCGCCGATTTATGCCGAACATGATGATGCTTATCTGGACGAGTGTTTGGAAAATTTAAGAAGTAAAGGCATCATGTTATAAACCCATTTTCCAGACAGCCTGAATATTGAATATCCAAGGCCGTCTGAAACCACTTTAACCACAACCACTCTTAAACAACCGAGACAATAAAAATGCCAAAAATTACCGTACTCCCACACGCGACATTATGCCCCGAAGGCGCGGTTATCGAAGACGCACCGGAAGGTCAAACCGTCCTTGACGTGCTGCTCGACCACGATATCGAAGTCGATCACGCCTGTGAAAAATCCTGTGCCTGCACAACCTGCCACGTGATTATCCGCAAAGGTTTTGACAGCCTGGAAGAACCAACCGAATTGGAAGAAGACCTGCTCGACCAAGCATGGGGCTTGGAAGCCGATTCACGCTTGAGCTGTCAGGCAGTCGTTGCCGATGAAGATTTGGTCGTAGAAATTCCTAAATATACGATCAACCACGCGCGTGAAGACCATTAAAACAAGGTTTAATGAAAAGGCCGTCTGAAACCATAAATTCATGGTTTTCAGACGGCCTTTTGGTTATGCAGCAAACTATTTGATATGAGGGAAAATAAAACGCATACGTGAAATCTGCATAGAGGTCACTTTCTGCGTAGCGGAGTAATTTTCAATTTTTTCTTGCATTCTGATTCGATGCATATTGCCATTATAACGGGGAGCAGCATTCTGAGATTTGTTTACGGTCGGCAGCTCAGCCTCTGCCTTCAACACTTCCTCCGCCTCAATGGCCGAAAGTGCAGCCTCATCTCTTACCAAACCGAAACGCTCGATAATGGCATTGGCTTCATCTATATAATGAGATTTGTCCGCGCCATTTTCCAACACTGCATCTTCAAGCACGACCGACAAATGCTTTCCGCATTTTTCGATACGCTCGGCGATGCGCGAATAAACCATCCAACGTTTCAACCTCAATGCACCTGCATCGTCATTGGGTGAAGCAGCATCCAGTTTAATCAAGCCATAGTGCTTGCCGTAATACAGACGGAACACCAGCTGCTTCAAACCTTCTGTTTCGTCCAGCATCCGATAAAGTTCGCGAACCAACAGCAGCAAACGGTCAAATGCGCCTGCTTTGGACAGATACTCCGGATCATCGGAAGCGAGCGCGTAAATCAGTTTGGACAGCTTGGCGTTGAGTGCGTTATTCATCTTTTTTCCTTTTATTTTTAAGCGATGGATTTTCTTAAGAGCCATTCCAAAAAATTTGGTTGCATAACAAAGTGTAAATTTTGTATGAAAACCAAATCATTCAAAGCGGAATAGAAAGTGTAAAACGGCAGATTCAAAGAGAATATGCCGTAAGTTTTAAGTGTCTTGCCGTATTTTAACGCAAATATGCTATTTTGTTAAAAAATAACATCATTATTTATCTGCCCATCTTCCGTAAAACAATCTGGCAGTCCGACTTCTTCTTGATTAAAATAATTACTAATAGCCCAAACCCAATAAAGGAACACATCATGAAATGGACAGATACCCAACGCATCGCCGAAGAACTCTACGACTTACACGGCGACAGCATCGACCCGAAAACCGTACGTTTCACCCAACTGCGTGATTTGATTATGGCTCTGCCTGAATTTGACGATGATCCGGCGCGTTGCGGCGAGCGTATTCTCGAAGCCGTGCAACAAGCATGGATAGATGAAGCAGAATAATCTTTCCTCCCTTCCCTATCAAACAAGACCTCAGGCAGTTTTTCAGACGACCTGAGGTCTTTATTAAATCTATTCATACAATTTCGGAAAATTTCGAAATTGACTCATACCAACCTCAAATTTATTATGCAGTCTGACAACAAATAAAAGATATGCAGAAGGTGCATAACCATGAATCACGCTCGAGAAATCGCCGCTTTAAACAACAGCCTTTCAGATTTAAAAGGCGACATCAATGTTTCGTTCGAATTTTTCCCGCCGAAAAACGAACAAATGGAAACCATGCTGTGGGATTCCATCCATCGCCTGCAAACCTTGCATCCGAAATTCGTTTCCGTAACCTACGGTGCAAACTCCGGCGAACGCGACCGCACACACAGTATCGTTAAACGCATCAAACAAGAAACCGGCCTTGACGCAGCCCCCCACCTGACCGGTATCGACGCCAGCCCTGACGAGTTGCGCCAAATCGCCAAAGATTATTGGGACAGCGGTATCCGCCGCATTGTCGCCCTGCGTGGCGACGAGCCGCCCGGCTACGAGAAAAAACCTTTCTATGCCGAAGATTTGGTCAAACTGTTGCGCTCCGTTGCCGACTTTGATATTTCCGTAGCGGCCTATCCAGAGGTGCACCCGGAAGCCAAATCCGCACAAGCCGACTTAATCAATCTGAAACGCAAAATTGATGCGGGTGCAAACCACGTTATTACCCAATTCTTCTTCGACGTGGAAAGCTATCTGCGCTTCCGCGACCGTTGCGTGATGATGGGCATTGACGTTGAAATTGTTCCCGGCATCCTGCCCGTAACCAATTTCAAACAATTGACCAAAATGGCCCAAGTGACTAATGTCAAAATCCCAAGCTGGCTGTCTAAAATGTACGAAGGTTTGGATGACGACCAAGGCACGCGCAACCTTGTTGCCGCCAGCATCGCCATCGACATGGTCAAAGTCCTCTCTCGCGAAGGTGTCAAAGACTTCCACTTCTACACCCTCAACCGCAGCGAACTGACTTACGCCATCTGCCATATTTTGGGTGTGCGCCCCCGTTAATAAAACAGACGGCCTCCCCATTCTGATTTACAATATCGAACATTCAGGCCATACCGGCCTGATTCAAAATTCCAACTAGGAGAGTTAACATGACAACATTGCATTTTTCAGGCTTCCCGCGCGTCGGTGCCTTCCGCGAATTGAAATTCGCACAAGAAAAATACTGGCGCAAAGAAATCAGCGAGCAAGAATTGCTGGCTGTTGCTAAAGACTTGCGCGAGAAAAACTGGAAACACCAAGCTGCTGCCAACGCCGATTACGTTGCCGTAGGCGATTTCACTTTCTACGACCACATCCTCGACCTGCAAGTTGCCACCGGTGCCATCCCTGCCCGTTTCGGCTTCGACAGCCAAAACCTGTCTTTGGAACAATTCTTCCAACTGGCGCGTGGTAACAAAGACCAATTCGCTATCGAAATGACCAAATGGTTCGACACCAACTACCACTACTTGGTGCCTGAATTCCACGCCGATACCGAATTCAAAGCCAACGCCAAACACTACGTTCAACAACTGCAAGAAGCCCAAGCTTTGGGCCTGAAAGCCAAACCGACCATCGTCGGCCCATTGACTTTCCTGTGGGTAGGTAAAGAAAAAGGCGCTGTCGAATTCGACCGTCTGAGCCTGTTGCCTAAACTGTTGCCTGTTTACGTTGAAATCCTGACTGCCTTGGTTGAAGCCGGTGCCGAGTGGATTCAAATCGATGAGCCTGCTTTGGCTGTCGACCTGCCAAAAGAATGGGTAGAAGCATACAAAGACGTTTACACCACTTTGAGCAAAGTAAACGCCAAAATCCTGTTGAGCACTTACTTCGGTTCTGTTGCCGAACATGCTGCTTTACTGAAATCCCTGCCTGTTGACGGCCTGCACATCGACTTGGTACGCGCTCCTGAGCAATTGGACGCATTTGCCGACTACGACAAAGTTCTGTCTGCCGGCGTTATCGACGGCCGCAACATTTGGCGCGCCAACCTGAACAAAGTTTTGGAAACTGTTGAGCCTCTGCAAGCCAAACTGGGCGACCGTTTGTGGATCTCCAGCTCTTGCTCTCTGCTGCACACTCCATTTGACTTGTCAGTTGAAGAAAAACTGAAAGCCAACAAACCTGACCTGTACTCTTGGTTGGCATTTACCCTGCAAAAAACCCAAGAATTGCGCGTTCTGAAAGCCGCATTGAACGAAGGTCGCGATTCTGTTGCCGAAGAACTGGCTGCCAGCCAAGCTGCCGCCGACTCACGCGCCAACAGCAGCGAAATCCACCGTGCAGACGTTGCCAAACGCCTTGCCGACCTGCCTGCCAACGCAGACCAACGCAAATCTCCATTTGCCGACCGTATCAAAGCGCAACAAGCATGGTTGAACCTGCCTCTATTGCCGACTACCAACATCGGTTCTTTCCCACAAACTACCGAAATCCGCCAAGCACGCGCAGCCTTCAAAAAAGGCGAACTGTCTGCCGCCGATTACGAAGCCGCGATGAAAAAAGAAATCGCCTTGGTGGTTGAAGAGCAAGAAAAACTGGACTTGGACGTACTGGTACACGGCGAAGCCGAGCGTAACGACATGGTTGAATACTTCGGCGAATTGTTGAGCGGTTTTGCATTCACCCAATACGGCTGGGTACAAAGCTACGGCTCACGCTGCGTTAAACCACCTATCATCTTCGGTGACGTAAGCCGTCCTGAAGCCATGACTGTCGCTTGGTCTACTTACGCACAAAGCCTGACCAAACGTCCGATGAAAGGTATGTTGACCGGCCCTGTCACCATTCTGCAATGGTCTTTCGTTCGCAACGATATTCCTCGCTCTACCGTGTGCAAACAAATCGCACTGGCCCTGAACGACGAAGTATTGGATCTGGAAAAAGCAGGCATCAAAGTCATCCAAATCGACGAACCTGCCATCCGCGAAGGTCTGCCTTTGAAACGTGCCGATTGGGATGCCTACCTGAACTGGGCCGGCGAATCGTTCCGCCTGTCCTCTACCGGTTGCGAAGACAGCACCCAAATCCACACTCATATGTGCTACTCTGAGTTCAACGACATCCTGCCTGCCATCGCCGCTATGGATGCTGACGTCATCACCATCGAAACTTCACGTTCCGACATGGAGCTCTTGACTGCATTCGGCGAGTTCAAATACCCGAACGACATCGGCCCGGGCGTTTACGACATCCACAGCCCACGCGTACCGACTGAAGCTGAAGTTGAGCACCTGTTGCGCAAAGCCATCGAGGTTGTACCGGTTGAACGTCTGTGGGTAAACCCAGACTGCGGCCTGAAAACACGTGGCTGGAAAGAAACTCTGGAACAACTCCAAGTGATGATGAACGTAACCCACAAATTGCGTGCCGAACTGGCTAAATAATGTGAGTTAGATGAAAAGGCCGTCTGAAAATTTTCAGACGGCCTTTTTTTATTTATCAATATTTAAAACATAAAGATTACGACTTCAACAACTTACAAAATCCCTGTCGTTGTATGATGTTCTTCCACTCCTGATGTATACACGTTCTGAGTATGGTGATACACAGTCTCTTTAGTCGTTTCAACAATATGGTTGGCTTCTGACAAAATATCGCTCAATGCCACTTTACTGTCGGTCGTATTCACTTTTTTCAGTGCTGCGCCGTTATGGCTATTGCCTTCAGAATACGTGTTGATGTCATTTTCAAAGCGCAGCCATGAATCATACAACTTGCCTTTAATGTCCGTCAGGATTTTGTTGTTGGCCACATTTAAAGATGCCTTACCCTTAGGGTTGGTACTGTGTACGTCTATCAAAGCATCATTCAAATTACCGCCAAGTTTCAATGTATTATTGGTGATGTTGTACTCTTTAGCATTGCTCTTTAAATAAGCAAATTCGACATAGCCGGCAGATTCTTCACGCACGGAAATTTTGTTGTTGTGAATCGTTACCGCCCCATGCATAGCGACATTACCATGGTGTTCTTCCACATAAACCGGTACTGCGCCTTTCATGATCTTGCCGATATCGGCGTCATTGCCGCTGATGGTAATGGTACCGCTGCCCATGCCGTTTTTAGATAAAACGCGGTCATAGGTATCGTTGATGACGGCAATCAGATATTTGGTGGATTCGCCGCTGATCTTGTTGTTTGCCATATTGAGCGTGTAATCCATTTTGCTTTCATGGTTACGGAACTCAATCGCGTAGGTCTGAATATTGTTTTGATAAACCGTCAGATTTTTAATGACATTATCGCTGATATCAAAATAGCCTTTGTCAGCCGAGTGCAAATCTCTGTATTGGGTATTGGTTTGCACCTGAATACCTGAATACATGTGGTAGTACTTGCCCAAGTCATCATCAACATTCAAACGGAAGCTCGGATCTTGAATAATGGTATTGCCGGTAATTTTGACTTTATCCATAGAAAACTGGCGGTTGTAGGCAACAATACCATATAGCCGGTCACCCGTTAACACATTGTTTTCAATGACAATGCCTGTACCATCGTGCACATCCAAACCCTTGCGGTAGTTATGGTCGGTCGTGTTTTTACGGTATGTGATGCCGTAATTGTAGCTACCGGCAGCCACGGCCATACCGTACCCTGTCCCGCCATCCGCTTCGTGGCCGTTCCAATCCAAACGGTTGCCCTCGCCGATAAAGTTTTGTTGGAAACCGATCAGCGCACCGGCAACGCGGTTGTGGTGTAGATACGAATCAACAATACGGTTGTTTTCACCCAAAGGCAGCGCTTCGTATTTTTCATCAATTTCGCCGCTTTGTACGCGCGCTTTAAAGGTCAGTTTTTGACCTTTTTCCGTTTCCAAAGAAGCGGTTGACGTAAACATCACACCAGCACGATTGGCACCGGAAACCTCTACTTTGCTGATTAAAGTATTGTCCGCATCGTTCACTAAAATGCCGTTTACCTTGCCAAAATAGCTTAAGCCTTTGCGGTAAAAATCAGGGTTGGTATATTGAACCGACAAGTCGGCAATGGTTTTATTGTTTTGCCCATCAATCAAGATACCGGCAAATTGGCGAATGTCATCATGGTTGGTGTCCGGATTGAACACACCCGTCTGCGCCTTATCAAACGTTACCTTGGTTTTGCCCATCCCCGAACCAAACAAGCCACGCGCGCCGGAGACGGTTTTATCCATCACAATCTGATTGGAAATATAGTAAGTACCATCCAAGAAAACCATGGCTTTTTCTTTGTGCGCCGCCTCTAAAGCTGCTTTAAATGCCTGAAGGCTGTCTTTCTTACCCTGTGCATCGGCACCAAAATCATTCACGCGGATGTAATTACCGTACTCTTTGGATTCATACACGCGGTATTTTCCAGATAGACTTACCCTGCCTTCGGCATGATCGTCAATTTTGTTTGCTTTACCCGAACTGAGGTGTCCGTCGTGACTATTGATTGCTTTTTTGCCGGAAGAAACGCCCGCTATTTTGTCATGGCCGTCTGAATCCTTCAGATTCTTTTTATGCGCAATTTCAACTGTTTCTTTTCCTTCGGCAATTCTGTCTTCTGCCTCTTTCTCTTTGCGGGCGGCTTCTTGTTTGGCTTTACGCTCTTCAATCGCTTTTTCGACTGCCGCTTTATGCGCTTCTTTTGCGCGCTCAACCGCCTTTGCTTTAGCTGCGGCGGCTTCGGCTATTTTTTTTGCTTTAGCCTCTTCGTAAATTTTTTGCCTTTCAGCCAGGACTTTTTCCATCGATTTATTGACTGGTTTGGCTGCCGTTGCTTTATCGGTAGCGGCAGGTTTATTTGTTACTTTAGGCGCAATGGTGTTTTTACTGGAAACGCTGCTTACAGAAGCAACGCTGGCTCGTGCGACATGCATTTTTGTCACAAGACCGTCTGAAGATGATGAAGTGCTGTCCAATCTTTCTGCCTCAGCTACATGAACCGCCTCTCTCGTTACAGTATTTTTACCGCTTAATTGCTTGGGTTCTGGAAAAACCGACGGACTATCCCCCCAATTTTGAGTGTGTATCCATTCTTTTAGCGGAGAAGATGATTTGGAAGTGGTTTCAGGAGTTGAGGAGCCGTGACGGATATGGGTACGGCCAAGAGGAGCAAGTTTATGTGACATAATCAGCGTATTTCCTTGTATCAAATATCGTTCTTTCCCACCGCACAAGCGTGCAACAAAAAAGTTCGATTGAATAAAGAGGTAAGACGGATTCTGTCGTAACAGCAATTGCCTGTATAAAGGCCAAACTGAAGCTGGCCACTTTGAGAAACTCGGCAGCGTTTCCCCTTCTGCCGGTTTTCTAATTGGAAACGGTAATGGTGTTTAGACAGAACCCTTGGATGACTTTTATAGGCAATCTGTCCGCGCACCATGTATCCGGTTATTTTTGACGGAAATGTATCAGAGTCCCTTTTTAATTGATTAGTTCATCCAAAGTTAAGTTATTTTTGATTTTTATAGCAAAATAAAAATGGTTTTATCTTGCATCTTTTTCCTTTTTGACTTGACAGAGTGAATCCCGCGAAGCCAAAAAGGAGGGAAATTCTAACACGATATGTTTTTAGCATTCCCTATTTAACTAAATTTACAAAATATACAGAATAAATATCTATAACTGTTTTTAACTTCATCGAAAAATCAATAAAATTCGATATTTCCAATATGTATTTTTACAACATGACTATTCATTATATACCGATTATCTTAAAATACTACCGTTTATTTGCAAAATTTAGTATTTTATTATTGCTTTCACCATCTAAAAACCAATAAAAAAAGGCCGTCTGAAAAAATATTTCAGACGGCCTTTTTTTTTATTAAATGCGTTCTATTCAACAAACTTCGACCAACCAGCCGTGTTTGTCTTCTGTCAAACCGTATTGAATGTCGGTAATCGCCTTACGGATTGCGTAACCGCGCTCTTGGCTTTTCACTTCGATTTCTTTGCCGTCAATCACGAAAGAAGTTACCGGAGAAATGACCGCAGCCGTACCGGTCAGAATCGCTTCCGCACCATTCTCAATCGCAGTTTTCAGCTCGTCGACAGTAAAGTTGCGCTCGGTAACAGTGTAGCCCAAATCTTTGGCAACAGTCAGCACGGAATCACGGGTAACGCCGTGCAGGAATTCGTCTGTCAACGGTTTGGTAATGATTTCATCGCCGTTAATCAGGATAAAGTTAGACGCGCCGGTTTCCTGAACGTCGCCATTCGGGCAGAACAATACTTGGTTTGCACCATGCTCTGCTTTGGCTTTCAATACCCAAGGCATGGCGGAAGCGTAGTTGCCGCCGCATTTCACACGACCCATATGTGGGGCGCAACGGATATGTTCGGTTTCCACCAAGATTTTAACGGGCGAACCGGCTTTGAAATAGTCGCCGACAGGAGAAGCCAGAATGTACAGCAAGGCTGTTTCGGAAGGAGAACCGGCTTTGCCGATCACAGGGTCGGTACCGATCAAAGTCGGACGCAGGTACAAAGCGGCAGGCGCATCAGGGATTTCCTCGGCGGAACGTTTGACCAATTCGATCAAAGCATTCAAATAAGCCTCTGTCTCAGGACACGGTAGGTGCAGAATATCTGCGCTTTGCTGCATACGCGCGATGTTAGCAGTCGGGCGGAACATCACGATTTTGCCGTTTGCCTGACGGAATGCCTTCAAACCTTCAAAACATTCGCTGCCATAATGCAAAGCATGTGCGCCGGGGGCGAGTGTCAGGTCTTTGGAAGATTGCCATTCTACCGGTTGCCATTTACCTTCACGATAAGCGATAACGGGCATTTCAGCGTGGAAAACGCTGCCGAATACGGCTGGGACTGGTCTGCTCATGATGATTGCCTTTCTTATTCTGATTTGTAAGATAATAACTAAAGACTGAACAATACGCCTTTCAATATGGGTTTGACAAGTACCCGTCAGCATAAAGACACCATCTCCCCTGCCGTCTGAAACATGCCGTTCTATCCGAAATCCGGCAAATCGTTTAAACTGATACCATTTTTCAGACGGCCTGCCCCAACCGCAGCCAACCCGGAGTAACCCATGAAACTCATCTATACCATCATCAAAATCCTGATTCTTCTTGTTTTCCTCCTGCTGGCCATTACCAATACCCACACCGTATCCTTCTTCTACCTGCCCGGCCAAAACATCAATCTGCCGCTAATTGTCGTGCTTTTCGGTGCATTTATTATCGGTATCGTGTTCGGTATGTTTGCCCTCTTCGGCCGTCTGCTGTCCCTGCGCAGCGAAAACAACCGCCTGCGCGCCGAAGTAAAAAAACACGCCCACCTTTCCGAAAAAGACCTGACCCCAGTCAAAACCGAAACACCGGCAACGACTTCCGAAGCCACTCCCAAAGCGTAACGCCACCAATCAATAAAGGAATACCATGGACAACGAATTGTGGGTCATCTTACTGCCCATCGTCCTCCTCCCCGTTTTCTTCGCTATGGGCTGGTTTGCCGCGCGCGTCGATATGAAGACCGTCCTGAAACAGGCCAAAAGCATACCGGCCGGCTTTTACAAAAGCCTTGACGCCCTCGTTGACCGCAACAGCGGCCGCGCCGCGCGCGAATTGGCGGAAGTCATCGACCAGCAGCCGCAGTCATACGATTTGAACCTGACCTTAGGCAAGCTCTACCGCCAACGCGGCGAAAACGACAAAGCCATCAATATGCACCGCGCCCTGCTCGATTCGCCCGACACCGTCAACGAAAAACGCGCGCGCGTGCTTTTTGAATTGGCGCAAAACTACCAAAGCGCAGGCTTGGTGGACCGTGCCGAACAAATCTTCCTCGGTTTGCAGGAAGGCGATATGGCACGCGAAGCCCGCCAACACCTTTTGAGCATCTACCAGCAAGACCGCGACTGGGAAAAAGCCATCGAAATGGCGCAGCTCTTGAGCCATGACGAACAGACCTACCAGTTTGAAATCGCCCAGTTCTATTGCGAAATCGCCCAAGCCGCGCTGTTCAAATCCAACTTCGACGCCGCCCGCTACAATATCGGCAAAGCACTCGAAGCCAACAAAAAATGTACGCGCGCCAACATCATCCTTGGCGACATCGAATACCGTCAGGGCAATTTCCCTGCCGCAGTAGAAGCGTATTCCGCCATCGAGCAGCAAAACCATGCCTATTTGAGCATGGTCGGCGAGAAACTCTATGAAGCCTATGCCGCACAAGGCAAACAGGAAGAAGGCCTCAACCGCCTCATCGGCTATATGCAAACCTTTCCCGATCTTGACCTGATCAACGTCATCTACGAAAAGGCCCTGCTGCTCAAAGGCGAAACCGAAGCGGCGCAAATCGCTGTCGAACTCGTCCGCCAAAAACCCGACCTCAACGGCGTGTACCGCCTGCTTGGATTGAAACTCAGCAGTATGAATCCGGAGTGGAAAGCCGATACCGATATGATTCGTTCCATTATCGGCCGCCAGCTGCAAAAAAGCGTTATGTACCGCTGCCGCAACTGCCACTTCAAATCCCAAGTCTTCTTCTGGCACTGCCCAGCCTGCAACAAATGGCAAACCTTTACGCCGAATAAAATCGAGATTTGATAAAGCGTTAAGCATTAAAAAAAGGCCGTCTGAAATCTTTTCAGACGGCCTTTTTATTACAAAGCAAAGAAAGGAAGCAAGAATCGTTCCAACAAGAAAAAAATAAAGTTGAATCATACTTAATTATTCGGAAAAAATATGAGAAAGAGTATAATAGTTGGATATAAGAGAAGTTTTAGGAGCAAATATGAAAATTCACTTTGAAAAAGGACTTCAGTTAGAAAATGCCCAACTCATTTGTCAGTGGTCTAATGCTTTGGGAGAAAGTTTTCAGAAGCAATGGATGGGGCCAAAGATTTCTTATCCCTTGATTGCCCAATCCTTGCAAAAGATGGAAGGGATTTTTTCCATTTTTGTTGGAGAAGAGTTTGTAGGCATCATCCAGAAAATCAAACTAGAAGATAAAAATCTTCATATTGGAAGATTTCTCATAGCTCCACAGAAGCAGGGAAAAGGATTAGGTAGAAAAGCTTTTCAATACTTTCTTCAAGAAATGTTTGAAAATGAAGAAATAGAAAGTATTTCCCTAACGGTTTTTGAGTCAAATCAAATAGCTAGAGACCTCTACCAAAAAGAGGGATTTGAAATTGTTCAAACCATTGAAGTTCCAGAACGTAAATACATAATGAGAAAATCTAGGTAAGAACTAAATTACACTAGAAATTGTCCCCTTTATCAAAGTGGCTCAAAATATAGTCTTACACACCAACAATATCTACTCAACAACGCTGCTCTGCCCATGCCAAGGCCGCTACAACCTGAGCCTCAATATCGGCATTAAACTCGCCGGCACGGTACGCGTCGCGCAATTCCGTGCGACGGGTTTCATCTGCCGCAATTTGGTTTAACACCACTTGCGGAAACTCGTTAAACACAGGCCCTTCCTCTTCATGACCCATCAAAAACAGCGCAGGAATTTTTTGATTGGCGCGGACGATTTCCTGTTGGCACGGATTCTCAAAACGGCTGCTGTCGTCAAAATCGTTTCGGGCAATATAGTTGACGCGGATATTGGGGTTCAACTCCGCCATTTTCTGAATAAACGGCACAAACACGCGGCAATCAGGGCAGTATGGTGAAGCGGCAAGCAGCCAGTTTTGCGGACGGATGATCTTTTTAACCGCCGCTACCGTTTGCGCCGACAGCTCGGTCGCCTGATAGAGTTGCTGCTGTTTCAATTTGTCTTCTTCGGTATCAAAATCCAAATATTCTGCATAAGTAGCCATGCTTTACTCCTGTTCTGTTGTATTGGTTTTACCTGCCACGCCGGTCAAAAGCGGCACAAGCAGATTGACGACGAGATTTTCAAATAGCGGCTCATCAAGAGGTGATTCATCCGAATGACCAAACACCAACTTCACTTCGGTATATTCTTTCTGCGCTTTGCTCATTTTATTGCCGTTAAAAACCTTATAGGCTTCTCTCAAGGCAGCATCCCAATCTTCTTTCTTGCTGTACTCCTCCGCAGCGGCAAGGCTGGTTTTGGCAAAAAACGGCAAGGGGGTATTTTGTCCAATTCGGAAATATACCAACCATTCTTTCAAAAGTGCCCTCGCGGCCTCTTGCCCGATGGCGGTATAGGTTTCGGCCTGCCCCAAACTGACAATATAGGTTTGTCGGTTTGCAACGGATTTAGGGGCGACGGCGCAAAAAATCAAATGCTCCAATAAACGGGCAATGCGGTTGGGCGCATTGTCTTTTTGATTTAGGAACACAATGCGGCCGCATTCGTAAAGATTGCTGATGGTGCCTTGTAAAACCAAGTCGTCAAAGGATTCTTCATAAGGTTCAGACGGCCTTTTGTTACTGCGTATCAACTCGGCATCCACGTTTTTCGCAGATATCTGATACTGCTTCTGCCACAAACCGCCCAACTCGCCTACCGGCATCAGACTTTCTGCATTCAGCCGAATGGCCGTATCTTCAAAATCTTCACCTTTGCGCCGCGCATCCAAATAGGCATCGGCAATCCGACCTTCATGTTGCGGTTCAAACGGTTCAGCAGACTCCCATGCGCCGTCCAGATACGGCTGATCCCAGCTTAAATTTTTCTTCAGCCAAACTTTGACAGGATTGCGCCAAAAACTGACGAGCTCGCCCTGATGAATGGTTTTGCCAGGTTCTTCCTGACTTAAGGCCTCACAGAAAAACGGCTGCGCTTCCGCTGACGGTTGGTTCAATGCATCGGCGTAATCTTGGCGCGTACTGAAGAGGCCGTCTGAAAGCGCATCCTTTTGGAAATAACGGCGTGAAAACGCCTGCAACGGATAATGTTTCACCCATTTCTCCGACAACTCGCGCCCACTTTTCCCCGTCATGGCGGCAATGGTATCCAGCAGCTCGCTGATTAACGAAGACGGCGCAAACTCGGCATCATTGCGTATATCGCGGCCGATATAAGACAAATACAGCATTTCACGTGCGCTGATTAAGGCTTCAAGGAAAAGATAACGGTCGTCGTCGCGGCGGGCGCGGTCGCCTTTTTTCGGATGTTTGGCAATCAGGTCGAACACCGCCGCTTTGGTATTGCGCGGAAAATCGCCGTCATTCAGACCCAACAGGCAAACCATTTTAAACGGCAGGCTGCGCATCGGCACCATACTGCAAAAAGTAATGCCACCGCTCAAAAATCCGGCTTGGCTTTCGCTGTCCAAAAAGCGGCGGATATGGCGGATAACGGTTTTACACGGCAACAATCCGTCAAATTCGGCCAACTGGGCCTCTTCCTGCCATTTCGCCAAAGATTGCTCAAACTGTTGCTTGGCGTATTGGTCGTCCGTATCCGGAGCAAACATTTTCTCCAGCAAATCTCGACAACGCTGCACCCAGCTTTCCACATTGGCAGGCTCTTGCCATTGCGCCGCCATATCGGCCAAAGTACGGACAAATTCGGCAAAACCGCTGAACACGTCCAACTGGTTGACATTGCTATGCCACGCGCTCACTCCCTGCCACATACCGTTGCCGCCTTCAGGCAGCATCCAGCCCAAGGCCAAACGCTCTACCGCCTGCTGCCAAGTAAAGAGGTTGTCTTTACCCTCGCGCATGGTTTGGTCCAAACCCCAATGCACATTTAATCCGGCAACAGTCTCATGCAGCAGTGGCACATCTTCCTCGCTCAAACCGAAGCGTTGCAGCACCAACCGGCTTTCCAGCAAAGGCAAAACCTTGTCTACTTCAAACCGGCTTTCCAGCAAGTCCAAAGTTTGCGCCAAAGCATACAGCAACGGCTGACGACGGCTGAGCTTCACATCCGAAATCGAATACGGCAAAGCCTGGCTGCCTGCCTGCTCCTGTCCGAAAACAGCTTCGATAAACGGGCTGTACGGCTCAATGTTCGGTGTCAACACGGCAATATCGTGCGGCTGCCAGTCGGGATTTTTTTGCAACACCAGCGACAGCTCTTCTTTCAAAATCTGCAATTCGCGCAAAGGGCTGTGGGCCGCGACGATTTTAATGGAGCCGTCATTCAACAATTTGTCCGGCTCGACACTCACTGGATTGCCATCCGCATCGTGAACCTGAACCAAAGCCGACTGCGCGCCTACTTCGCTTTCTTCCTGTTGATACAAGCGTTCAGACGGCATGATTAAGTTTTGGATATCGTTTTGCAGGCAATGCAACAAGGTATCGTCTTTTCCCTCTTCATAAACCTGAATATCCTGCTCGGTTTCCACTTCCGACAGAAAATCAAAGAAATCGCGTCCCTGCTTGCCCAAAGAAGCCAACAGCGGATGCCCTGCCTGCGACAAATCCGCCTCATCGCCCCTTTTCAAAATCTGCGCCTCGTCGATGACCTCGCCCCAATATTGGCTGCTTGGGTTGAGCGCGAACACAAAAACATCGCAATGCTTGGAAATTTGGTGCAGCAGTTGCAGATACATCGGCGCCATTGTCGAAATACCGAATACGAACAACCTTTGCGGCAAGACCGATTTATCCAACTGCGCCAACAGCTTTTCCCACAAGGCCACGCGGTGCGGCGCAGATTGGCTGCCATCGTCCAAATAGCGCCACAGCCGCGCCTGCCAATCCTCATCATCGCCCAAACCCAGCAGCTTCCCAGCCTGCCACGCATCAATCCAATCCGGACGGTACACCAAATATTGGTCGAAAATATCCGCCATCTGTCCGGCAAGCTGATAATCCGCCGATGCCGAGCTGTGCAAATAACTTTCCAGCTTCAAGCGCACGTTTTCGTATTCTGGGGCCGTCTGAAACGCTTCGCTGCGGAACAAATCCAGCAAACGCCAGCGCATAACTTCAGGCGAAAACGGACTGAGCGGCGGCACATCGGGAACCAATTTACGCATCAGCTGCCACGCCAAACCGGCAGGCAGGCTGAACTTCAAATTCGCCGCCACGCCGAGTTTGCGCGCAAAAAACACATTCAGATAACGCCGCATCCCCTGGCTCTGCACCACCACTTCTTCCTGCGCCAATACAGAATCCAAGGGCAAGGCCTGATGAATATGCGCGCACATTTCGGCAAGCGCTTCCAAACGGTCGGACTGATAAAGATAAAACATAACAGACAATCTAAAAAACAATTGCCCACATTATAATGCCATTAGGACAAATGCTTCAGCAGAAGCGGCAAACAAAAACACAGGCCGTCTGAAACACATCGCTTCAGACGGCCTAAAACAAACCCATCGGCAGCCAATTATTAATTATTTATCGACCCCTGTACAAACCGGCTTCTCCTATCCTATAATTTCCCACATTCGGAATGTAGCGCAGCCCGGTAGCGCACTTCGTTCGGGACGAAGGGGTCGGAGGTTCGAATCCTCTCATTCCGACCAAATACAAAACCTGCTTGAGTCCAAGCAGGTTTTTTACATTCGGCAAGCCTATACTTCCGGCGGCGGCAACGGCGCGCCTTCCGGATGTTTGTAGCGGTTGTACATAAACAAATATTGTTCCGGAAAACGGCGTATCCAATATTCGGTATTTTCATTGATCACGCGCGCGTCGTTCTCCTTATCGCCGTTCAATTCGCCGCGCAAAGGCTCGATGTGCAGGACAAAGCCTTTGCCGTCGGGCAAACGCTCGCCGCAGAAAAACAAAGCCTTTACGCCTTTGACTTGCGCCAGCTTGCCCGCCAACGTCATGGTGTAGGCAGGTTTGCCGAAAAAGTCTACCCACACGCCGTCGCCGCCTTCTTCCGGAGACGGCACATGATCCGGCAACACAATGGTCGCTTCGCCGCCGCGCAGCGCTTTGATGATTTGTTTGACGCCCTGAATACTGGTCGGCGCAGTCTTGCCTTTGCCGCGCACGCGCCCTGCCTGCATCACCGCATCAAAAGCCTTGATTTTAGGCGGTTTGTACATCGCCGTCAGCGGAAACGGCAGTTGCTGGCTGATGTAGCGGCCCGCCAAATCATAGCTGCCGATGTGCGGCGTGATAAACAGCAAACCTTCACCCGCGCTCAAGGCCGTCTGAACATGTTCCCAACCATTGACGCTGACAAACAGGTTTTCAATTTCCTCAGGTCGTCTGAAAAACGCCACCGGCAATTCCAAGCCACCTTTTGCCGTTTCACGAAAAACTTTTTTTACCGCCTCGTCCGTCGGGTTCAATCCGGCAAGTTTCATGTTTTCGAATACCCGCCGGCGATCTTTCGACAGCACGCGGAAACCCAAACTGCCGAGTAGGTTGCCTAATTTGTGCAACCAAGCCAAAGGCAGCGCGGCCAAAAATTTAAAAACAAAGGTAACAAGCGTTTGCATAAGGTTTTACCAAAATGAAGTGGACAGATTGTAAACGAAACAGGCCGTCTGAACAAAACAGACTTCGGGCAAATATATTGCGGCACACCTGCTTTTCTGCTACTATCCGCGCTGCATTAAGAGTTGGGAATTCCATGCCAACCTGCTTTTCAAACGGAAAGGTAAGGTGGACGGTTGAAAAACCGATGTGGCTCGCCAGAGCAATCCAAACCCGCTTAATGCGGGAATTTTTTTGCCTGTAAGAAACGTGCAACAGGATTCCGAAACAGCAGGCAAGTGCGAATATTTCTCACTTGTATAGAGAAAAAGCGGAGTTTTTGTTATGATTTCCGCTGTCCGAAATAAAAGGCCGTCTGAAAACACAGCAGCCTGTTTTTAATGAAAGAATAGCAATGAGCGAATATCTGTTTACTTCCGAATCGGTATCCGAAGGCCATCCGGATAAAGTTGCCGACCAAGTATCCGATGCGATTTTGGATGCCATCTTGGCACAAGACCCCAAAGCTCGTGTCGCCGCAGAAACCTTGGTTAACACAGGCTTGTGCGTATTGGCAGGCGAAATTACTACCACTGCCCAAGTGGACTACATCAAAGTCGCACGCGAAACCATCAAACGCATCGGTTACAACTCCTCCGAGCTGGGCTTTGACGCCAACGGCTGCGCAGTTGGCGTGTACTACGACCAACAATCTCCGGACATCGCCCAAGGCGTGAACGAAGGCGAAGGCATCGACCTGAACCAAGGTGCGGGCGACCAAGGTTTGATGTTCGGCTATGCCTGCGACGAAACCCCTACCCTGATGCCGTTTGCCATCTATTACAGCCACCGCCTGATGCAACGCCAAAGCGAATTGCGCAAAGACGGCCGCCTGCCTTGGCTGCGCCCTGATGCCAAAGCCCAACTGACCGTGGTTTACGACAGCGAAACCGGTAAAGTAAAACGCATCGACACCGTCGTCCTGTCTACCCAGCACGATCCGTCTATCGGCTACGAAGAGCTGAAAAACGCCGTGATCGAACACATCATCAAACCGGTTCTGCCGTCTGAACTGCTGACCGACGAAACCAAATACCTGATCAACCCGACCGGCCGCTTCGTTATCGGCGGCCCGCAAGGCGACTGCGGTTTGACCGGCCGTAAAATCATCGTCGATACCTACGGCGGCGCAGCTCCGCACGGCGGCGGCGCATTCTCCGGCAAAGACCCGTCCAAAGTGGACCGTTCCGCCGCTTACGCCTGCCGCTATGTTGCGAAAAACATCGTAGCCGCCGGTTTGGCAACCCAATGCCAAATCCAAGTTTCCTACGCCATTGGCGTTGCCGAACCGACTTCGATTTCCATCGATACTTTCGGTACCGGCAAAATCAGCGAAGAAAAACTGATTGCCCTGGTTCGCGAACATTTCGACCTGCGTCCTAAAGGCATCGTCCAAATGCTCGACCTGCTGCGCCCGATTTACAGCAAGTCCGCCGCCTACGGCCACTTCGGCCGCGAGGAGCCTGAATTTACTTGGGAGCGCACCGACAAAGCAGCCGCATTGAAAGCAGCCGCAGGCGTGTAGAAAAACAATAAAGGTCGTCTGAACGGGAGTTTCAGACGGCCTTTTTACATCTAAATATTCAAAACCTTTTTACGAACGACACATCGTATTTTCACAAAAACAGTGCAATGAAATTTTGGATTGCTATGCTTTCCTTGTGAATCTACATAAATAAAACTGAAAGCATACATCATGAAAAAATGGCTGCTGGCTGTTTTGCCTGCCACCGCACTGGCTGCTCCGCCTCAAGGCTTTTATCAAAATTACAAAGACTGGGACATTGCTTGCGACAATACCGGCACCTGCCGTCTTGCCGGATATCAGGCAGATGAAACAGAACCGCCGGTTTCTATCCTGTTTACCCGACAAGCAGGGGCGAATGCCGCCGTAATTGGCGAAGTTTCCTTGCTGTCATTTAATGACGATGACACACAACTCGCCAGCATTGCAACCCGCAACGAATTAGTATTGAACGGTAAATCACTGGGCAAATTGGCGTTGAACAAAAAAGGCCAAGGCAAATTGAGCAGCGCGCAAACCAGTGCCTTACTCGAAGCATTGAAAAAAGAGAGCAAAATCAGCATCCGATCTGGAAAATATGAATGGCATTTGTCCGACAAAGGCGCAGCGGCGGCAATGTTGAAAGCGGATGAATTCCAAGGCCGTCTGAACACACCTTCCGCGCTGATACGCAAAGGCAACAGCAATCAGGCAGTCCTCAATCCTCAACCCAAACCCGTTATCCGTGCCGTTGCCGTACTACAAAAAGCAAGCGATACGCTGGAGCAAAACACGTCGCGCCACAATGCCGTCATGAAACTGCTGCGAGACAGCAACAACTATGCTCCCACTGACGATGACAATTACTGCCCCGCCCTGCATGATAAAGAGCACATGGATTGGAATCGCAGCCTAAGTATTTATCCGCTCAACAAACAACAAGTATTGGTAGAGGCCATCTGTATCGGCGGAGCCTATCAAACCGGCGGCTACTATGCCATTGCCAACAAAGAATTAACCAAAATCGAACAAGTGCTGCCGCCAATGACATACGGCGGTCACGGCGGATTCGATGAGAAAACAGCCACCCTTAGCGGCAGCTTCAAAGGCCGAGGGATCGGCGACTGCTGGTCTGGCAATGCAGCGGTGTGGGACGGTAAAACGTTTGTCCGCAGTGAGGAACACACCACCGGCTCATGCAAAGGCTTCACAGGCGGCGCTTGGCTGATGTCTATTTTTGAAGCCCGTGTTGAACGTTAAAATACACGGAATATTTACGATAGAAAGCAAAGGCCGTCTCAAAATTCCCGTTTTCAGACGGCCTTTTTCCTTATACAATAGCCACTTGAATTTCTATATACATTCTGAATAAAGGATACGGATTATGTTCGGCAAACAACTTTTTGAAGAAGTCAGCTCCAAAATCAGCGAAACCATCGCCAACAGCCCTGCCAAAGACATGGAAAAAAACGTTAAAGCCATGCTCGGCAGCGCATTCAACCGCATGGATTTGGTGACCCGCGAAGAATTCGACATCCAACAACAGGTTTTGATTAAAACCCGTACCAAACTGGCTGAATTGGAAGCCCGTTTGGCCAAACTCGAAGCCGCTCAAGAGCCTGAAGAAGCTGCTTTGAAAGCGGCCGAAGCTGCTGCAGAAGAAGCTGTTGCCGAAATCAAACAACAAACTGAAGCTGCCGAATAAGGCCGTCTGAAACATGTCGCTTGCTTTGGTTTACAGCCGCGCCTTAAGCGGCATGAATGCGCCGTTGGTCGAAGTGGAAGCCCACCTTGCCAACGGCTTGCCACATTTCAATATCGTCGGTTTGCCCGATACTGAAGTTAAAGAAAGCCGCGACCGTGTGCGTGCCGCCATTATCCAAAGCGGCTTCGACTTTCCCGCCAAGAAAATTACCGTCAACCTCGCACCGGCCGACCTCCCAAAAGAATCCGGCCGTTTCGATTTGCCGATTGCCTTAGGCATTCTTGCCGCATCGGGACAAATCAATCCTGAAAAGCTCTCCCAATATGAGTTTGCCGGAGAATTGGCGCTATCCGGCCTGCTGCGTCCCGTGCGCGGTGCACTGGCCATGGCATGGCAGGGAATGCAGGCAGGCCGTTCGTTTGTATTGCCGCAAGAAAATGCCGAACAGGCTGCCGTTATGCGCGGTATCGCGGTTTATGGAGCGCGTTCTTTGGGTGAAGTGGCCGCCCATTTAAACGGCATCGAACCGTTGACACAAACCGAATGCAAACTGCCACAAAGGCCGTCTGAACAAAGTAAAATTCCTGATTTAGCTGATGTTAAAGGCCAGCATACCGCCCGCCTTGCTTTGGAAATCGCAGCGGCAGGCGGACACAGCCTGCTGATGATGGGTCCGCCGGGTACGGGCAAATCCATGCTTTCGCAACGTTTGCCCGGCATCCTTCCGCCTTTGACCGAAGACGAATTAGTCGAAGTATGGGCATTGCGTTCGCTCCTACCCAACCATCAACAGCAACTCGACAGTAACCGCCCTTTCCGCAGCCCTCATCACAGCGCCAGCTCGGCTGCCATGGTAGGTGGTGGTTCAGACCCGCGTCCGGGCGAAATTTCATTGGCACATCACGGTGTGTTGTTTTTAGACGAATTGCCCGAGTTTGACCGTAAAGTATTAGAAGTGTTGCGCGAACCTTTGGAAAACGGCGAAATCCATATTTCCCGCGCCGCACGCCAAGCAGTTTATCCAGCCAAGTTCCAACTTGTCGCCGCCATGAACCCCTGCCCTTGCGGCTATCTTGGTCATCCATCCAAACCTTGCCGCTGCACGCCTGAAAGCGTTGCCCGCTACCGCAACAAAATTTCAGGGCCATTGCTCGACCGTATTGATTTAACCATCGAAGTACCCAGCCTTTCCGCTGCCGAGTTGATGCAACAGGAAGCAGGCGAATCCAGTGCTACCGTATTGGAACGCGTTACCGCCGCACGCAAAATCCAATACAACCGACAAGGCAAAGTCAATGCAGAACTGAGTGTCGGCGAGCTCGATGGCAAAGCTCGTATTCAAAAAGAAGCGCAAGAAGCCTTGGGAACTATGCTCGAAAAACTGTCCCTTTCCGCCCGAAGTTTCCACCGCATCATGCGCGTCGCCCGTACGCTGGCCGATTTGGCGGGTGATGAAGAAGTCAGCAAAACCCATGTGATGAAAGCCATCGGCTTCCGTCGCGCCCTTTAACTTGTCAGACGGCCTGAATCTTTATGTTTAAGTAAAACTAGAGTAAACAAAGCATCAGGATTTTGCCGTCCATAACGGTTATTGATAAAATATCGAATCCAAACTCAGACAGTCTCCCTTCAGACCGTCTGAACACATTATTACAAGGTAAGTCATGAAAAAATCTACACAATATGGCAAAGGCTTGGCCGGTTTCTTTTTCGGCCTGATACTGGCAACAGGTATTATTGCCGGTATTTTGTTCTTCTTGAACCAAGGCAACCAAAACGTTTTCAAAGAGCTGACTCAGCCTAAACAAAGCGAAGAACCTGAAATCCTGAAACCTCAGGACAAAGCAGAGAAACGCCCAGCTACCGACAACTCGTCCAGCCAAGCAGATGAAGAAAAAGCCAAAGCTGAAAAAGAAGCGGCGGAGAAAGAAGCCAAAGCAAAAGAAGCGGCTGAAAAGGCTGCCAAAGAAGCTGAAGAGAAAGCTCAAGCAGAAAAAGAGGCTCAGGAAAAAGCCGATCGCGAGGCCAAAGAAAAAGCGGATAAAGCTGAAACAGAAAAAGCCGAACGCGAAGCTAAAGAAAAAGCTGAAAAAGCCGCCGCCGACAAAGCCGAACGCGAAGCCAAAGAAAGAGCAGACAAAACTGCCGTCGACAAAGCCGAACGTGAAGCCAAAGAAAAAGCCGCAAAAACGGAAGCAGAAAAAGAAGCCACCAAGAAAAAACTGGCCGAGAAAAAAGCCGAATTAGAGAAAAAACGCGCAGAAAAAGCCAAAGCTGAAAAAGAAGCTACTGATAAAACTGCAAAAGATAAAAAAGCAGCCGACCAACTGACCGACAAACAAAAAGAGCGTGCCGAGCGCAAATTGGCTGAGAAAAAAGCAGCCGAAGTCAAAAAACAAAACAAGCCGACACCTGAGCAAATCCTCAACAGCGGCAGCATCGAAAAAGCACGTAAAGCAGCAAATGCCTCTACAACAAAAGAAAGCAGCAACACTGCAAGTAAACAGTCAGCAGAAAAAGCCGAAGCAGCTGTGAACAGCGGTAAAAAAGCCTTCCTGCAACTTGGTTCATATGCAGACCGCTCCAGCGCAGACTCACAACGTGCAAAACTAGCTATTTTAGGTGTTTCTTCCAAAGTGGTTGAATCGCAAAACGGCGACAAAACCATTTACCGAGTTCAAAGTAATACCATGCCGCAGGAAGCCGCTGTAAAACTGCAAAAAAACCTGCAAGGCCATAATATCAACAGCTTGATTCGTTCTAGCAAATAATGGAATCACTGATGAAGCAGCATATAAAACAAACCATTTCCGCACTCAGCCTGAGCCTGCTCAGTCTGAGTGCGCAGGCTGCTACCGAGGGCGTGGACTATACTGTCCTCAGTCGCCCTATTCCGCAGCAACAAGCCGGAAAAATTGAAGTGCTAGAATTTTTTGGCTACTTCTGCGTCCATTGTTACCATCTCGATCCCGTTTTGTTGCAACACAGCAAAACCTTTGCCAAAGATGTTTCCTTACGGACAGAACACGTCGTTTGGATGCCTGAAATGTTAGGCTTGGCCAAAGTAGCCGCTGCCGTCAATCTTTCAGGTTTAAAATATCAGGCCAATCCAGTCATCTTCAAAGCAGTTTACGAACAAAAAATCAACCTGGCTGATGCAAATGTATTCCGATCATGGGTTGGTAAACAGACAAGTTTTGACAGTCAAAAACTGCTTCAAGCCTACAATAGCCCTGCTGCCGCGTCGGCTGCTGCAAAAATGCAGCAATTGACGGAAACTTATCGAATTGAAAACACACCAACTGTCATCGTCGGTGGTAAATACAAAGTCAATTTCAATGGTAGCGACTGGAAAGTCGGTATGAAAACCATAGATGACCTCATCGTCAAAGTCCGTCGCGAACAATCCTCAAAACCACTTTAACTATTCAACAAAAGAAAGACGGCCTCAAGGCCGTCTGAAAACTTATGGACATTCTGATTTTATTTAAAGCACTTATTCTCGGTATTATCGAAGGTTTAACCGAGTTCCTCCCTATTTCAAGTACCGGTCACTTGATTGTATTCGGTGACTTAATGAACTTTCAAAGCAACGGAAAAGTATTTGAAATTGCTATCCAACTCGGTGCCGTATTAGCCGTCGTATTCGAATATCGCCAACGATTTACCCATATCATAAAAGGACTCGGTAAAGAACGGACAGCCAATCGCTTTGTACTGAATTTATTTATTGCCTTCATACCTGCTGCGGTTGTTGGCCTCTTATTCAGTAAACAAATTAAATTACATCTTTTCAACCCGATTACCGTTGCTACCATGCTGGTATTAGGTGGCTTCTTCATTTTATGGGTTGAAAAACGCCAAACAAAAGCCAAACCTAAAGTCAACCATGTCGATGATATGCGCCCAATTGACGCATTTGTTGTAGGATGCGCCCAAATTTGCGCCCTTATCCCTGGTACATCACGTTCAGGCAGTACGATTATGGGCGGTATGTTGTGGGGACTGGAACGTAAAACGGCTACCGAATTTTCATTTTTCCTTGCTGTGCCAATGATGATTGCGGCAACAGGTTACGACATCTTAAAAAACTACAAACTCTTTACCTTGCAAGATGTCGGACAAATTGCTATCGGTTTTATCGCTGCATTTATCGCCGGTTTATTGGCAGTAAAAGCTTTGCTGAAATTTGTCTCCAGTAAAAACTATGTGCCTTTTGCCTACTACCGTATTGTATTTGGTGGTCTGATTCTCCTTACTTGGATGCTGGGCTGGGTCAGCTGGAGTGAATAACCCCTTTCCCGAAAGGACGTGCCTGTGCACGTCCTTTTTACTTTCTTATCTCCTTTCCACTCTATTGTCACCCCATAAAAGGCTTACACTCCGCATCATTGCCCCTAAATATCTCCTCACCGTCCGTACAGCTGCCCTTCCCCTTCATCTTCCCGCATACCACCGCCGTCAGCGACTCGTTCAAACGCAGCACCCTCGGCTCCGCTTCCCTATCCAGCGCCACCGCCTTCAAGGTAAACTTACCCTCCAGGATGCCCTTAGCCTGACCGCTCATCCTGATACAGAAACCGCCCGCCTCCTTCACCGGCAGTTCCGGCCACTTCGTCGACGTCAGCTTAAAGCTGCCCTTTTTCGCGTAGAACTGCTCCATAAAGCGCGCATTTTCCAGCAGCGCGGCATGCGCTGCACGCAGGTTGGCCGAGCGGACCGATTCCCGATAGACCGTAAAGGCAGCCGTCGCCAATATCGAAACCAACAGCATCACCACCAACAGCTGTATCAAAGAATACCCCCTCTGCACAGTTGCCCTATTCCGTTTTCCGTTAAATGCCTTTGAGTACATATCTTTATTCCCTTTATCT